>CAJPSJ010000001.1 GCA_905373295.1 uncultured Campylobacter sp.
CTTTTTGACGAAGTGGTGCTTTGAAAATCATAAATCAGATCGTTTTAACGGGCGATTATGAGGGCTTTAAAGATAAAATTTTAGCCGAAATTCCGCGTAAAAATTTAAGGTTTTTCGAAAGCGTCGAGCTTAAGATCGACGAGGCGCGAAAGATCATCGACGAAGCCTACGTCGCCGAGCGCGAGGATAAGATCATCGTCATCGCCGCTACAAAATTCGGCGAGGAGGCGCAAAACGCTCTACTTAAAATTTTAGAGGAGCCGCCCAAAAATACGGTATTTTTCCTGATCACCCCTTTCATCAACGCCCTGCTACCCACCATCCGCTCGCGCCTCGTGGTGCAAAATCTCTGCGTGCGAAAGCCCAGATACCGCACCGGACTAAACTTAGCCAGGCTCAGCCTAAAGGAAGCGGTGGAGTTTATCGACGCGCAGATCGCGCTGGAGCGCAAGGGCGAGCTAGATAAGACGGCGCTAAAAGCGCTCATCGGCGAGATCGCGCTAGAGTGTTTCGAAGCGGGCGTTAGGCTAAGCGGCGATGAATTGCAGCGGATCGACCGCCTAAGCTACCTTGCCGAGCACAATGCAAAAGCCCACGCTGTGCTTACTCCGCTACTTTTGATGATCGAGGAGAAAAGATGAAAATTTATAAAATTTCAAACGAAGTCGATTTTGCGCTGATTTGCGAGCGTATCGGTGTGCGAAATGCGGGGCGGGCGATAATGCAGAAAAAATCGCGGCTAAACTTTTTCTATCTAAAAGACCTGCGAGCGCCAGCGGCAAATGTTTTAAAACAAGATGCCCTTAGCATCGGCGCCGAGCTTGCATGTAACGAAGGGGTGATCCTAGGGCGGGACGATACGGACGCGGTTTTGATCGCAAACGACCGCCAGATTGAGGCTTTGGCGCAAAAGGAAGCGCTACAGGATTTCGGGCTAAAAGAGCTCGCGAAATTTCTAAGCGAGAAATTTGCTAAGCCGCAAAACTGCGAAATAATGGGCGTAGTAAATATAAACTCCGATAGCTTCAACCCTGCAAGCCGCGCGGCAAACCTAAAAGAGGCGATTTGCAAGATCGAAAAGATGATTGAGCAGGGCGCCGCTATCATCGACATCGGCGGCGTGAGCTCGCGCCCGGGCAGCCAGTACTGCGGCAGGGATGAGGAGTTTGCGCGCATAAAGGACGTGCTGAGCGAAATTTACCGCCTAGGTCTGCATGAAAAGGCTAAATTTAGCCTCGATAGCTTCGATGAGTATTGTTTGGAATTTGCGCTAGATCGGGGCTTTAGCATCATCAACGACATTAGCGCAAACCTCGCTCTTGCCCCGCTTGCGCTTCGCTATGACGCTACTTACGTGCTGATGCATATGCAAGGAAAGCCGCAAAATATGCAGCTTGCACCAAAATATGACGATCTGATGGGCGAGATCGATGAGTTTTTTGCGCAAAATCTGCAGCAGCTGCGAAGCGCGGGGCTTAAAAAGATCATCCTTGACGTGGGCATCGGCTTTGGCAAGACCGCCGAGCAAAATTTGGTACTGATTAAAAATTTGCAGCATTTCTTGCACTTCGGCTGCCCGCTGCTTGTAGGCGCGAGTAGAAAGAGCGTTATCGATTTTTACAGCCCCTCTGCGGTCTCGGACAGGCTTGCAGGCTCGCTGTATCTGCACCAGGTTGCCGCTTTAAACGGCGCTGCGATTATCCGTACGCACGATGTTTTCGAACACGCTCAAATGCTGCGGCTAATGCGCGCGATGGACGCCGCTGCGGTAAAATTTTAGAATTTTGCGGAATTTTCGTGAAATTTCATATTTTTCACTAAATTTTTACAAATCCGCCTTATGCGGAATTTTAAAATTCCTCAAGGAAACATTTTATTTTGTGCCTAAGCTTTCGTGCGCTTGCTCGTCGAAACTTGTAAAAATTTATAAAATTTCGCTCGATTTATGAGGCGCGTCAAAACAGCGAAGTAAAGAGGGATAAATTATGGCGACGATTTGCACGGATTATTTGTTGCGCGAGCCGAATTATTTCATTTTTGGGCGAAACGAGCGCTTTACGTCAAAGCCCTTGCTGGCAATTTTTATATCATTTGGTATCGTGCCTGCCGGAGCGGAGGCGTCCTTTTTGGTGGATAAAAACTCGACTAGGCTTTGCCAGACAAAGTCGGCGTCCAGATAAAACCCCATCGCGTTAAGCTGTGGATTTATCGCTGCGGTGTGAATGTCCTGTGTGAGCTTAAAAAATACGATTGGGGCGCTTAAAATTTCATCTTTGCTTATAATTTTATCGTCGCGAACAATATTTTTTAGCGTCGTTTTGCGGTCGCCTTCTAGCGCCACGAGCTGCAAAATTTCCTCGCGCGTAGCCTGCTCGCCGAGCTTAGATAGCCATGAGACGATATGGGCACGAAATCCATCGCTAAAGCTCAAAGTCATGTCCTTCTGATACTGCCTTCTTAGCTCCGTCTCGTCAAACTCTAAGCCCGTGTAAATTTCTTTGCGCGGCGAAAATATGGACTAAATTTTTACCGATGAAAATTGCGTAGTGAAGCAGGCGAGGCAGCTTATTTACGTCCGTTTTGCTCCAGTTTATAAATTTACCGCGGATAAAGCGGTACCCGCTAAGCTTCCTTTCAAAGACCTTTTTATCGCCCTCGTCAAGCCTCCATAGCTCGCCCGCATCGACTAGGGTAGAGTTTCTGCGGTCATAGACCAAAGTCTCGTCAAGCCCGTATTTTGACACCATAAAATCGTAATTATCTTTAAATTTCGAGATAATTTTCATGTTCGTCCCTTAAAATTTTATCTTCCCTAAGCTTCTTAATCGGTGCGCTTTGCGCCGAAACCGAAGCAAAATTTCATCATCGTAAATTCACACTGCGAACTTCGCAAATTTTACTGCTAAATCGCCAAAATTTATATCGCAAGCTCACGGCTCGCTCAATTTTACCGCGTGTCGGTGAAATGGTAAAACTGAACGAAAAGCGTGCGGCGCGATAAATTTTAAATTTATTTTGCGAGGCGGGCATGCGGGCAAATTTTACCGCCCGCACCTATCTTAGCGTGTTTAAAAAGTGCACGGGGACCGCTGCCGCCTAAAGTCGTAAATTTCGATAGCGGTAAAAATCGAAGCCTCCTACCGCTTAAAGTCGTGGATTTGTATATTCGCGCCGTATTTTTTGCAAAGCTCGCTTACTTTTTCTTTAAGTCTCTCCTCGTCATAGCAGATGAGATCGATATATGCGCGCTTCTGCCCGGTTGCGCCTCCGATTATCTCCAAAAACGAGCCGCAGCTTTCTAGCTCTTCGTCCTCGATTTTATTTCGCAGATCAAAGCCCGCCTGCACGTCGCCGCCGTTACCTATGCTAAGAAAGCAAAATTTGATGCCGAGCTCGAAGGCTTCGTTGTAGATGTCGCGCTTGCCGCCTAGGTACTCGCCTATGAGATTTCGCAGGCAGGTTGTGCCCACGACCACGTCCTCGCGCACCTCGCTACCGCGCGGTTCCATCTCGTAGCTGAAAAAATTCTTTAGCGGTTCGCGTGCGGCTTTTTCGCCGAATTTCTCATCGACCAGATCGGCAAATTCGCTTAGCGGCACGCCGTTTTCTTTGGGCTGAGCCAGTACCTCAAGCTCGCCTAGCGTATTTATGATCGCCGTTTCGCCGATCATATTGTCAAGCAGGATAAAGCTAAGGTTGTAGGCCTTACCCTCGTCCTGCGCGAGCAGAGCCGCTAGATTTTCGTTGTAAATTTTAATATCCACGTCGCTTTCGTTAAACTGCGCGTAGATCATCGAGTCCTCGGCGTTTACGCGCGTATCGTACATCTCGATCCCGCCGATACCTCGCGGCGCGCGCGGCTTTCCGAGCGTGCAGCGCATTTTGGATTCGAGCTGTTTGGGCATAGCGTTTTTGATAAAGCTTAGCCAAAAGAGGCGGTGCCTCATACCCTCGGGAGTTAGCACCAGATCAAGCTTATCGCCCGCAAGCCCGGTCATAAAATAGGGCTCAGCAAGGCAGATACGAAGCTTTTCGTCGGTCTTTTGCATCGCCTTTTCAAACTCATTCGCCGCCAGATCGGCCTTGATCTCGTCTACCATGCCGCTAAATTCCGCCCAAAATTTATCCACTCTGCCCGCGAACGTGCTCGGCTCCTGCGCCTTTTCAGCCTTTTTGCTCAAACCGAATAGCCTCATAATCTCTCCTTTAATTAAATTTAAACGCAATTATAGCTAATTTTTGCGCGGGCGCGGAACGCAAGCCGTAAGACCGCCCTGCTCTTCTGTGCTCCGATATACGGTCCGCGCGGTGAAATTTTGCCTGCCATTTTAATCAGGCAAATGAAAGTAAATTTAAAATACAATACGAATCTCAACTAAATTTAAGGAGAGCAAATGGGACTATTTAAAAAACTATTCGGCGGCGATGACGCGGACTCAAAAAATGGCGATAGCAAGGGCGAGCAAGGCGGAAACGCCGCGGCAAAAGACGCAAAAGAGAGCGAGCCCGTGTTTTACGCGGACGGTGAAGATGAAGCGATGCTAAAGGCATTCGAATAGGCGTGAAAGAGCTTTCGCTACTTCTGGCGCGAGCTGTACTGGGAGCGCCTCCGCATCGTCCCCGCGCTTAGCTTTGCCTGCGTCAAGATCGCCTTTTCGCAGGAGCTAAACGGCAGCACCGAGGTCGAGCATATGTGGGTAAACGACGTGTATTTTGACGGCGAGCGCGTTTGCGGCGTGCTCGTAAACGACCCGAACGTGCTAAGCAACGTCAAAAACGGCGACGAAGTCGCGGTGCCGCTAGAGCAGATCAGCGACTGGATGTTTGCGATAGAGGGCAAGACCTACGGCGGCTTTAGCGTGCAGGCGATGCGCAAAGCTATGAGCCAGAGCGAGCGCGCCGAGCAAGACGAGGCGTGGGGGTTAAATTTCGGCGATCCTGACGTCGTGCTGGTGGCGTACGAACAGCAGGAGCATCCGCAAAATTTAACCGAGCACCCGATGAGCGTCAATACGAAGAAAAATTTCGAGGAGTTTTTGCGCGGGTATCCGGACGAGATCACGCGCGCGGACGATGAGGGCTACACGATGCTGCACCACGAGGCGATCGCGGGCAACCGCACGAGGCTCGAGCTTTTGCTTGCTAAGGGTGCGGATAAAAACGCTAAAAATATCCACGGCAAAACCGCACTCGATTATGCTAGAGCACTCGGCTGGGATCACGTCGCGGAGGCGCTTAGTAGGTAGGCGGCGCAAATTTCTCGCTTGAAATTTAGCTTTTGCCATTTGTAAAATTTAGCGACGGGTCTATGGCGATAAATTTGGCTGCGTGCGAGATGAAAATTTTACTATCGCTAGATATGCCGGATACCGTTGTGGGCATTGTTTAAATTTCGCCGCTTGTAAATTCTGTTTGCCGCTGAATACGTCCGATATAGCACGGCAGGCTTATTTAAAATTTGAAACTTTTAAAATTTAGGCTCGCTAGATTTATATATTTGGTTACAGTGCGAGCTGTTTTGATAAAATTTCATTAGCCGAATTTGGTTATGGCGCGAAACGCCGGCGAGGCTAAATTTTATGGCTTGTAAATTTAACTCGTACCTATTCTTTTTACCGAGGCCAAATAGCCCCATAATCTCCGTCTTGATTAAATTTAAAGAGTACGACGCCGATTTTTGCGCAGGCTCGGGGCGCAAATTTTAAAAGCCCCGCCCTCATGTGCACTGAAAGCAGCCGCCCAAAACCTCGCATTTCTCACAGATCTGCACGTATATGACCCCCTCGCCCTGTACCAGCTCGCCGAATGGGATCTGCGCTAGATGCTTCATCGTCCCGCCGCAGCTAGAGCAGCTCAGATACGCGGCGTCCTGCACCCACTGCGGATAGCCGCCCACGGTCACGTCAAGCTCGTCAAAGCAGCCGTAAAATGGCGATACTTCGCCGCCTAGCTTAAATTTCATACCGCTCAGCCGCGCCACATCCTGCTGCGAAAAGTAGCTCTTCTCCATCCCTTCGCCCTCGCAGCTTAGCTCCATCTCGCCGTCCGCGCCGCGTTTGCAAAAATACATTACCGAGCCGACGCAGGTCGGGCAGCAGCGAAAGATCGCATCGTGCTTTAAATTTAGAAACGCAAGCCGCGGCTCGGACGCTTTAAGACGGAGCATATCAAGCATCTCGCAGCCGCAAAACTCGCACTTTTGCCCCGTAGGTCTGCCGATACGTACGGGCTCATCCGCGTTTTGGTTCGCGCCTTCGCAGCTGGCGTTCTTTGCATTTTCGCTTAAATTTAAACCGCTGCTAGCGTCTTTTTGCGCGTCTGATTTGAAATTTGCGCGCTCGTTCCGCAAGATCGCGTCTTCGCCCATGCCTGTGCGAGCACTCTGCGCGCCCGCGTATAAATTTGAAATTTCGCTCGCGTCTTTTTGCGCATTTTGTTCGGAATTTGCGCCGCTCGCGCCGCCTTTGAAATTTAAAATTTCGCTCGCGCTTTCATCTCCGAGCCCGCTCGCGCGCTCGCCGTTTTTCTCCGCGCTATCTTTTACGCGCACTGCTGTGAGGCATTTATCAAAAACGAGCGATTTTCGCTCGCCCATCCGATCAAAGCTCCAACCGCCGATTTGCGCGTAAATTTCAGTGCCCGCGTAGAGCTTTTGGCGCCACGGCTTCGGGTTTTGATACAGCTCGTAAAAAAGCCGCGTCGTCTGCTCGTCGCCCTGCCACGCAAGCGAGCACAGAAGGTCGTTTAGAGTGTTTTTGGAGTTATCTTGTAGCGAGTCTAGTTTTGCTATGAGCGCGTCTCTTACGTCCTTAGGCGCGCCGAAGTAGAGTTCGGGCGGATAGTAGATCTGCTTCGCCGCCGCAGCTCGCGCGATCCTTGGATCGTGGATATCCAGCAGGCTAAAAAGCGCCCAAAAATCGTTGTAAATCTCATCCCATTTTTCGATCTTGTCGATTCGGTCTACGATTTTTAGGATCATCGCCTCCACTTCGTCCGCGCTTAGGTTTAAAATTTCATCCCGCCTCTGCCTTTGGCTGCATGAGTGGCAGATGCCGTCGAAATAGATTCTGTTTTCGCCGCATTTTGGGCATAGATGGGCTTTGCTTTGCATCTTATCTCCTTAAATTTGGATTTAAATTTCGTCAAATTTTAGCTAAATTTTGCTGATTTTCGGTGAGTAGGCGCGGTTTAGAATTTAATGTCGCATTGAACGAGAGACTTTATAATACAGCTAAAATGCGTTATTTACAAATGGAATTCAAGCTGAAAGAGATGTAAATTTTAAATTACGATAGAAGTAGGGTGGGTTTGCGAGATCAAGTGGAATTCATCTTCGAAAAGATAAATTCCACTTTTATGCGCTTAGGCGCAAATCACTTTTCAATGTGATGTTTGACCAGATACTCGATGATATTTACCGCATTATCGATGCCGCAATACGATGTGTCGATGCAGATATTGTAGTTTGCGGACGCGCCCCAGACTTGGTTGGTGTAGTATTGATGAAAGCTCATCCTGCCTGCGTCGCTGTTTTCCATATACTCTCGCGCGTCGGTGTGACCCTCTTTTTCCAATCTAGCGAGCTTAAACTCATCGCTCGCGCGTAAAAATACCGTCAGCAGATCTGGATGTCCGCGCAAGAAAAACCCGGCGCAGCGCCCAAGCACTATAACGTTGCCGCCCGAGACGATCTTTTCGTAAATTGCTACGATGCGATCGCGCTTTTGCTCATTGGCTAGCTCGTTGTGCGATATTGCCTGAAGTAGCGTATTTACGGGCATTTCGTTGTAGAACTCATACATCTGCTCGAAGCAGCCAAGCTCGTCTGCTTTGCGGAGCAGATCCGCCTTGGCTAGATAGGTGTAGCCTAAGCGCTCGGCTAGTTTGCGCGCGGTTTCGCGCCCGCCTGCGCCCGTTTGTCTAGCGATCGAGATTATCATATTTTCTCCTTAGATGAAATGTGCAAAAATACCGGCACCGATGACGGTAAGAAGCCCCGTAACCGCCATCGCTAAAGACGCCATTGCGCCCTCTACGTCACCGATCTCAAGAGCGCGCGCCGTTCCCATCGCGTGGCTCGCGCAGCCTAGGGCGATACCTTTTGCCATCGCCTTTTTGATGCCAAAAATTTTAAGTAGCGCCTCGCCAAATACACTGCCGATGATGCCCGTAGCGATGATGCAGGCCACCGTTAGTGTCACGATGCCACCTAAGCTTTCGCTGATACCCATACCGATTGGCGCCGTGACAGATTTCGGTAGTAGCGTGACATACATTGTGTGATTTAGCCCAAATATCACCGACATCGCATAGATGCTGCCTAGCCCTGCGATCATACCCGAAATCAGTCCTGCGAAAATAGCTAAAAAATTACTTCGCAAAAGCGCCAGCTGCTCGTATAGCGGCACGGCTAGACAGACGGTGATCGGCGTTAAGAAAAAACTAATGTGCGAGGCGCTCGCGTTAAATTTCTCGTATGGAATTTTAAAGATTAAAAGCACGCAGACGGTAAGCACGATACCGATTAGAAGCGGGTTGAAAATCGTTAACTTAAAGCGCTTTTTTAGATAAAGTCCCAGCTCAAACGAGCCTAGGCACAAAAATACGCCGAAAAAAGCGGAGTTCATTAAAATTTCTCTCATTTTTTGTCGTCTCCGGATAAAATTTCGCGTTCCAGCTTCGCATCCACGCCCTTTGTATTCACGCCGTCTTGTTCGTGCGCGGCTTCGTAAAGCCTGCGCTTAACGCGGGCGAGAGCGATTTTATAAAAAATTTGCGTTACCGCGCCGCTTGCACCGATGACTACTACCGTAGAGACTGCCGTAATCGCGATGATTGCGAAAAGATGCTGGCGTAGCGCGTCGCCTGCGATGATGATCGCAGCGCCCGCCGGGATAAAGATCACCGGCATAATCTGCATAAAAAACGACACGGTTTCTCTAATCTGCGATACTTTGATGAGTTTGAAGATCAGGGCTAAAAGCATAATGACTAGCCCATAGATGCTAGCGGGGATTGGCACAGGCACGAGCGCCGCCAAAATCTCCGCAACAAAAGATATTCCTAAAATCACACTAAATTGGATTAAGTAGTTCAAAGTTTACCTCGGATTAAAATTTAGGGCTAAATTTAGCACTTTGCAGTTAAAATAGATATTAATCTTGCTAGGTTTGGGCGAAATTTTGCGGCAAAATTTACTTAAGCAAGCTCTGTAGCTAAGCTCTGGGTAGAATTTTGCGATTTATCATAGCGCTAAATTTAGCCTTGCGGCACGGGTAAAATCCGGCGATGACTATTCAATCAAGCATCCTACCCTAGCTCGATTTTGACGCTTAGAACCTTGCAGACTAGATCGAAAATTTCAATATCGACGTTGGGTGCGTATTCGTCCAAGACCGTATAAACTTCGGCGCGCATATCCTCGTCATGGCCCGGGTGCGAGCGCGAATACAGCTCGTCAGTGCGGCGCACGAGCGTGAGATTATCGATATCTCGCTCGCGCATCGCCTGCTTGAGCCGCTTTGAAATTTGCCATTTGAAACTTTGCATTTTCTCCCCTTTAAATTTGCGCGATACTAGCCAAAAGGGCTTTAAAGTTTAATTTCTTAAATCCGGTGGCGCGTTTCGGCGCGATCAGCGAGCCTGCGCCGCTCGGTCTTACGCTTGCAAATATAAACGAGCCGGGTTTAGATCAAGGTTTTACCGACTAAATAGAAGATTATCTTTGCGTAAATAGCGCTAAATCTTGCAAAGCCAATGGGATTACTTCGCCGTGCGAAGCGCCTTCGTAGAGCCTAAACTCGCAAGAAAGCCCCCTTGCTTCTAAAATTTCAGCTAGATCTGCCGCTTTTAAAATTCCTGCTTTATCGGTTTTTCCTTTACGCATTTCACGTGAGCCGGCAACGAGCATTATGAATTTCGCTTTTAAATTTGATCTAAGCTTTCCCTCGTCTAGGGCATCTCTGATCAGCTGTGATTCGCCCCACCACAACGAAGGTGAGGCGATAAAAAACTCGTCGAAAATCCCATCGTCGCGCAGCAAAGCATAAATCCCGAATAGCCCGCCAAAAGAATGTCCGAAGTAAATTTTATTGCTTTTTGCCGTAGAGTATTTTTTCTCCACGAGCGGAAATAGTTCATCTTTTACGAAATCGTAAAATTCTGCTGCGCCGCCGCCGTTTGTATATTCTTCGCCGCTCGCCGCAGGCGTTAAATTTCTCGTGCGACGCTTAATATCATACGCTAGCGGGCTGTCGTATCCGATGCCTACTATAAGGACGGTTTTGCTTAATTTCGGCACCGTTTTTGCGTTTTGCTTTGCGCCATTCGCATAAATTTTCGCATAGGAGTTTAAAAGTATCGGAAACTGCGCGTTCGCATCAACCATAAAAACTACCCTATCGTAGCGAGCGACATTTTTTGGGCGAGCTATAAAAATTTTATATTTTTCGCCGTTCTTGCTTTTTAGAATAAAATCGCTCACATTAAACATTTTGTGCGCAGCTCCACTTGCCTGCTCAATCTTTTGCGGCGGTTTTGCCCTCAGATCGCAAGCGAATAAGCATACTAAAAAGAGTGCGTCGAATACCACAAGGAAGTTCTTTGGGCTTACCATTTAGCGTTTACCTTAAACCAAAACCTCCTGCCCTCCTCGGGATACCAATAGTAATTGCCGTCGTCTGCGAGACCCTCGTCGTATCGGACGTTATCAAAGATATTATAAGCGGTTAAATTTAGGCTCAGATTATCGTTTAAATCGTATTGTGCGCCCAAATCCGTAGTAAAAAGCTTTTTGTCGTTTTTACTAACCCTATTGCCCGGACCGAATTGCACGCTTGTAAGCTCGCTTTCGTAATTAAGACCGATAAAGGTAGAAAGCGGAGCGATAGGCCTATAGCTAAGCGTCGCATGTGCGGCATGCTTCGGAGTAGCGGTCAGGGATTTGCCATCCAGCCTACTAAGATTGGTTTGGCTAAATTTAACGGCGCCGTTTGGCGTATAGATCGTAGGATCCCCGGTTTCGATCTCGGAGTGGCTATAGGTATAGTTTGCCTTGAAATTTAGACTCTTAGTAATATCGTAATCGCCACTCAGCTCAACGCCGTAAACCTCGGCTCCTTCTATATTAAAATACGTTCCCCAACCAGGACAATTAACGCTCGGCGCGCCGGCGCAGCCTCCGTAAGCGGGAATCCTATTGATATTGCTGCCATCAGTATCTAAAATTTTATCTTTGAAGTCGTTTTTAAATAGCGTGATATTGCCGCGCAGATCGTCTGCATTGTCGTAATAAAGCCCGATCTCGTAGGTCGTGCTTTTCTCGGGCTTTAAATCCTTGTTACCGAAATCTATAATCCTCCAGCCGCCCTGAATCGTGCCTACTTCCGGCGAAATTTGATTGACGTTGGGAGTTTTATAGCCGGTTGCGACGCCGCCTTTGATCGTCCAGGTATCGCCTATATTAAACGTCGCGTAGGCTCTAGGAGAAAAGTGGTTGCCGAAGTATTCGTTGTGCGTGAGCCTGCCGCCGAGCGTTAAAAATAGCGTATTTTCCAAAATTTCGATCTCATCCTCTAAAAATCCCGCATGCTCGTTCATAGAAAATCGCTGCGGAGAGCGCAAATTTTGCCTGCTCGCGTTTGAAACGATGAAAGTCGTTTGCACATCCTGTTTGCTAAAATCATAGCCGAAGGTAAGCGTATTTATACCGAGATAAGTCGTAAATTTGGAATTAAAATTTCTATTTTTTACGATTGCGGGCGAAAGGCTATCAAAAATGCTCGTACGGCGAGTCTTATCCCAAAAATAACTTATATCAGCGCTTAAGCTTTCAAACTCGCCCAAATATCCGACGCCGTGATTTTCTCTTTTATATTTATAGTGATTTAATCCGCGCGCGTTGGGATAAACGGCGGTTTTACCAAGAGTCCTTGAATAATCGTGATTTTGCCTTCCGGTTTGAACGTAAAATTTATTATTTTCATCCGGCGTTAGCCAAAGCTTAGCGTTAGAATCCGATTTATCGCTCTTTTGATAGCCTCCCTTATAGCCGTCCTCGTCGCGCAGCTTTTTATATCCCCACAGCTGAAGCGCCGCATACTGCCCGAAGGGAATATTGACGTAAGCTTCGCCCATCTTACCGTTTCCGATACCCTCGTGATCTTGGATAGTCGTAGATATGGCGGCGCTTCCGCTAAATTTAGAAAAATTCTTTTTCGTAATGATATTTATCACGCCGCCTACCGCATCGCTTCCGTAAAGCGAGCTCATAGGTCCTCTAATCACCTCGATACGCTCGATCGCTCCTGCGGGCGGGATAAAATTCGAGTTCATATCGCCCGCTCCGCCTTTCGGGTTCGCCGCCGCGGAACTTACGCGTTTGCCGTCGATAAGCACAAGGGTTTGAGAGCTTTCCATTCCTCTGATGGATATCCCGCTTGCCGGGCCGTCGTCGCCTGCGATAACGCTGACGCCAGGCATTTTATTCGCGATATCGTGCAGCGAAGTGAAGCTGCCGCTTGATATTTCTTTATTATCCAAGGTAGAGATGGAGGCCGGCGCCTGCCTAATATCTTGGCGAAAGCCGCTCGCACTTACTACGATTTCGCCAAGATTCGTGCTATTTGCGTCACTGCTTAGATGCGAGCCTTCGACGCCGCATAAAATCGAAACGCTCGCGCATATCGATAATGCGATAAATTTCGCCTTTTTAAAATACATATCTTTTTGCATTTTTGTTCCTCTATTTTGAAATTTAATCGCGGATTATAACTCAAAGCGGATAAATTTAATATTAATTATTAAAGTATTTTTATAGAATTAAATTTAACTAATAATTCCCCGTTCCATCGATATTTTTATAAAAATTATTTTAAATAAAGTACAACATATAATCAAGAAATTGCTGTAAATAAGTAAAATTTTATAACGCCCGGCATTAATTATCAAATCGTTTTGAAGAAATTTTGCACAGTTTTGATTTTATCTGCTCTAAGAATCATTTTCGCTTTTGTGGACGTGTATATTTTAAACTATCGAAGGCATTACAAGCGGCAACGCGAAAACGGCTTTGCTCTATTGATTTCGCGTATCCTGCGGCTTGCGATAATTATTAGACTAACATGGGATTAATGCACGATGGTTTTTAACACAGTAGCTTCGTATGAATAAATTTATATTACTAAGGGGTATAATCGCTTCGGCGCAATTTAAAATTTTGAGTAGTTTATATAGGCGGATTTAATTTTAAAATAGTTTTATCAGCACGGCACAATCTGTCGAGGTTTTAAATTTAGAAGTAAAAAAGCAATTTAAATTTAAAATCCTGGCGCAAGAATACAAAATAAGAAGATAAATTTAATAAGACCCCGCAAATTTTAAAATTTAGCGAGATCAAATTTGGATTTACGCCGCAGGCACGCTATTTTCGGCGTGCGTATCGTCCGAGTCCTTAGGCCTTAAAAGCCACTGCTTTGCAAAGATCAGCACGTATATCGCAGCGCCGATGCCATAACTTGCGTATTCGCTTGGGATAAACTCTATGAATTTTGCGCAGATATTAGGCACCAGCATTAGCGGCGTTACTAGCAGCAATAGCAGGCGCTCTACCATGTTGCACTTGGTTACGAACCAGCCTTGTAGCGCAGAGCTGAAGGCAAACATACCCACGATCGCCGTAGCAAAAATCAGCACGATTTGCAGTGGATCACTGATCCAAACGATACTTTTTGAATCCATCGGATCGCCGATGCTTTGGATCAAAAGCAGCTTATTGTTGAAAAAGAACGCAAACGGAAGTACGGCGGTGCGTAGATCATACACGAAGCCCTGAAGTCCCACGGTTACCGGATTTGCCTTTGCGATACCCGCCGCAGCGTATGCGGCAATGCCTACCGGAGGGGTATCGTCGGCTAAAATTCCGAAATAAAATACGAAAAGATGCACCGCGATCGCAGGGATCAAAAAGCCGTTTTTGCCCGCTAGTATCAAAATCACCGGCGCAATCAGGCTCGAAACGACGATATAATTCGCCGTCGTAGGAAGTCCCATCCCCAAAATAAGGCTCATTATCGCAGTCATCAGAAGTATCAGAACTATGCTATTTCCCGCGACCGCCTCCACGAGCTCTGAAAGAACCTGTCCCAGCCCGGTAAGCGAGATCGAGCCGATGATGATGCCCGCTAGCGCGGTGGCAACGGCTACCGTGACCATATTTTTGGCAGCACCCACCATAGCCCAAAAAATATCGACAAAGCCGACGATAAAATCGGACTTGCCAACCTTTTCGCCAAATATCGTTTTCTTTGCAGGCTCTTGTACGATCATTATTAAAAATAGCACGCAAATTGAGTTAAATGCCGCAGAGATCGCGCTTTCTTTCAGAATCAATAGAGTAAAAAGAAGCACTAAAATCGGTATTATGTAATGAATGCCACTAAATATAATTTTTAGCTTTGAAACCTTGGCGTAATCGCGGCTGCCGTGAAGCCCCAACTTGCAGCTTTCCAGATGCACGATAAAAAATAGCCCCGCGTAGCAGACGAAGGCAGGAATCACCGCTGCGATCATTACGTTGGTGTAGCTCATACCTAAAAATTCCGCGATGATAAACGCCGCAGCGCCCATGATAGGCGGCATTAGCTGCCCGTTTACGCCGGCGGCAACCTCGATAGCGCCCGCCTTAGTGGCGGTAAGCCCTGCCTTTTTCATTAGTGGGATCGTAAAGGTGCCCACCGTCACGACGTTTGCGGTCGAGCTACCGCTTACCATGCCGGTTAGCCCGCTGGCGATTACGCTAGCCTTGGCGGGTCCTCCGCGGAAGCGACCTAAAATCGCAAACGCTACGTTTATAAAATACTGCCCCGCTCCGGCTCGCTCCAAAAGCGCACCGAATAGCACGAACAGATAGATGAAACTGGTACTGACCCCTACCGGCACGCCGAATACGCCCTCTGTAGTTAAAAACATATGCCCTGCAAGCAGTTCAAAGCTTGCGCCGCGGTGCGCGATGATATCGGGCATATAGGGGCCGAAGTAGCAATACAAAAGGAAGGTAAAAGCGATAATGCCAAGCGCTGGTCCCATCATACGACGACCTGCTTCAAAGAGTATGAAAATTCCGATAAAGGCTGCTACGATATCTCTGGTTAAATAATTTCCCGGGCGCTGCGCTAGCCCGTTAAATTCTATCGCAGGATACAAGATCGCGGCGACTCCGACGATTAATAAAATATAATCGTAAAACGGGATATAAAAATGTGCTTTAGAGCGCGGGCGAAACGGAAAAAGCGAAAAAATTATAAAAATGGCGAACGCCAAGTGGATTGAGCGCGCGATATTCGTATTTAGCGTAAAATACGCGATGTAAAGCTGAAAGACCGACCACGCGAAGCAGACCAGCGTCACGAGCCAGAAGATCTTTTTAGAGGTAAATTCTCTACTTTTTACCTCTAAAACCTGCTCATCTTTTTGTGTAGATTTCTCCATCAACTAGCCTATTTCAGCAGCCCAGCTTCTTTATACACCGCCTCTGCCGCAGGATGAAGCGGCGCGCTGAGCCCCTCTAAAAGAGATTCTTTGCTTACTAAATTTAGCGCAGGGTGTAGCTTTTTATACTCGTCAAAATTATCAAGTATCGCCTTAACTACCGCTCTAACCGCTTCGTCGCTTTGGCTAGCGTCAGTTACGAGTACGGCCTTTACGCCGATAGTCTGCGTATCGTGGTCTACGCCGTCATACATTTTCGCAGGGATCACGCCTTTGGCAAAATATGGATATTTTTCTAGAATTTTTTTGATATGCTCATCGTCGATGCCGACTAAGTCGATAGGAAGCGAAGTCGCCGCATCGGTAATATTTGCGGTCGGATGTCCTACGACATAGAAGTATCCGTCGATCTTCTTATCTTTTAGCGCCATCGGGCATTCTTGCGCGGTTAAGACGCCGTGTTGGGCGAGCTTTTTAAGATCGAAGTCGTAGTTTTCAAAAACTATCGTGCTGGTTAGCTCGTTGCCGCTGCCCGGGTTTCCGATATTGATCTTTTTGCCCGCAGCGTCGCCGTAGGCTTTGATACCGCTCTCCTTAGAGACGACGAAAGCCAAAAGCTCCGGATAGATCGAAATTACGGAGCGTAAATTTTTATCCGCCGCGCCTTGGAATTTGCCCGTACCGTTGTATTTATCATAGACGACGTCGCTTTGAACGAAGCCGAAATTTAGCTCTTTTTTAAGCACGTTATTGACGTTATACGTCGAGCCGCCCGTCGATTGCACGGAGCATTTCATATTTTTATCCATATTTACCAAGCGGCAAATAGCGCCTCCTACCGGATAATAGGTGCCGGTCATACCGCCGGTGCCGATATTGATGAACTCCTTAGCGCCTGAAACGCTAGCTAGTAAGGCCAAACCGGCCAAAGCAACAGAAAATTTTTTCATCTTTGCTCCTTTTTGAGTTAGAAGTTTGAAAGTATTGCTAAATTTCTATAAAATTCTAATAAAAACAGATCGAATTTCGCGCAAATTTACGATTTTACACATCGTGGTGCAGGTGATTTAATATCAAAGTAGGGTGGCGATCTACTCTCATATGCAGAATTTTACCGCGATAAAATTCTAAGCTTGAAATCCAAACGTCTGGAGATAAAATTTAACGCTATAAATTTCAAGTCTTAATAACTCACGCCGCTAAGATACAACCCGTTCGGCGGAAAGGGGATTCTGCTAAGCGCTCGCGAGAAGCTGATCTTGCGCCCGCTCTGCACGGATTTTAGGGCGTTTGCGACCATCAGCCGCACCTGCGCTCGCAAAAATCCGTTGGCTTTAAAATTTATCAAGGTCAAATTTCTAAAAGAGTAGGCGCGCGCGACATAGAGCTCGCGCACAGGGCTTTTTATGTCGCTGCCGCTTTTCATAAATTCGCTAAAATCGTGCTCGCCGACGAAATTTGCAAGCGCAGCATTGAGCGCGGCAAGATCCACGCGCGGATAAAACACGCAAAAATCGCTAAGAAAGGGGCTTGGACGTCCGTGGTTTAAAACGTAGCGATAGCAGCGCGCTACGGCATCGTAACGCGGATGAAAATCGCGCGGCACCGGGCTGATGTGTTGCAAAAAAATATAGGGCGCGCAGTGGCGGTTTATGAGCTCTTTTAGACGCGGCAGCTCCCAGTGCACGGTGCATTCGACGCAGCTTACCTGGCGCAGCGCGTGCACCCCTTTATCGGTGCGCGAGCTGCTGATTAGCGGCGCAAAGATACCCACGCGCCCCAAAGCCGCGCGCAGCACGTCCTCGACGCCGCGCCCGTGAGGCTGAGACTGCGAGCCGCTAAATTTCGAGCCGTCATAGGAATAGACGAGCTTGAGCTTTACGCGCTCGGAGTTTACGCTCGCTGCGAAGGTGCACGCATCTGCGGGGGTATCTGGCAGGGCGCTTATTTTGCCGATGTGCGCAAGTTCGCTCGCTACAAAGTCGCTTGCGGGCGAGCTTTCAAGAATATTTTTTAGTTCGGACGCGCTTGCGAAGGTGTTTGCGGAAATGCCCGCTTTGTAGGAGGCGTCTGCTTTGCGGGCGTCTGCGGGATGAATTGTGTAAATTTTTTCTATGCCTGCCGCACAAATATCCAAAGCGGCGGTATCGGCGGAATTTTTGCGGGCGGAATTTAAATTTGCCGCATGCGCGACCTTTTTGACACAAACGGCGTCCGAATTCCGCCTGACGCTTTCGTGATTCAAACCGCAATCGGGCGCAGCATGGGTAGCCGTATCGCTCGCCGAGCTCGCAATGGCGGAATTTTTAAAATTTAAAATTTTATCGTTTAAGATCAAAGCCTGCTCGCCGTTTTGTGCTTCGTGTTCTAAATTTACGCCACGCAAAATTTCAGACGCGTTAGGCCTGCTCGCCAAAATTTTATCCGCTAAATTTCGAGCGGACGAGCTTTTGTTTAAAATTTCGCCGCGGCAAAGCTCGGAGTCTTTTTCAGTATCTCGGGGCAATTTTGATCCTGTAGTAAAGTAGCGAGCCGATAAGCGTAACGCCGAATGTCACGGGAAGCGCGATGCTTGGGTATTTAGAGAGCAACATGATCATAGCGAAGTAGCTAAAAAGCACGCCGAAGATCCCCGCGTAAACGAAGCCCTTTTCGTAGCGATAGGTCACGATACCGAGGCTTAGCGCAAACAGAAAGCTCGCCAGCGGAAAGAGCGAGACGAGGGTGTAGATGCTAAATTCCTTCCTGCGCTTTTCGCTGCCGCCCATTTCGCTCCAGTATCCGATCACGCCGCCTCCGCCGCGGATATTGCGGTCGCTTTGCGTGCGCAGGGTTAAGCTTTCAAACTCGCTTACGTGCCACTGCTCGCCGCCCATCGTGTAAATTTTGCCGTCGTGCAGCATCGCGGAAAAACTCGCGTTTTCGTTTTTAAACTCGCCGCTACGCGCTACGATCATCCGCTCGTGATCCTGCGAGTTGCCTGGATTATACAGCACGAGATCCTTATACAGCGTGCTTGTGCCGTTGTTTTCTTGCGAGTCGATAAAAACGAGCCAGTCGGAAAATTTCTGCCCGAATTCGTTGGATTTGATATTTAGCGTCGCGCTGATCTTTTTGTAATCGATGAAATTGTCCTTTAAATTTTCGGCTATCGGCATCATAAAAAGCGATACGAAAAGTAGCGCCAAGGAACACAGCGCGGCGCTTATGCCAAAAAACAGCGCGATCTTGCGCGTGGCGTAGCCGATGGTAAATATGACGATGGTTTCGTTCTCTTTAGATAGCCTAAAAAGCGAGATGCTAAGCGCTACAAAAAACGCGATCGGCACCGTAAATATGAGGATGCGCGGCAGCATGAAAAGATAGAGCTTTACTAGCTCTGAAAAATTTATCTCGATAAACGACGTAATGCGCGCGATCTGAAGGAAAAATACGATCGACATTATGATAAAAAGCGTGCTAAAAAGCGACGCGAACGAGCCGACAAAATTGCTAAATAAATAGCGCTGCACCCTATCCATAAATGACGTCCAAGAGCCTTAAAATTTGATCTCTAAAAATAAAAGTAAGAAGCAGCCCCATCGATAAAAACGGCACGAACGGCAGCTCGTAGCCCTTTTTGTGCGCGATGAGATACGCAGGCAGCGTCAAAATCGCGCCGATGTAGATCGAGATGCCGCCTAGCTTCCAGCCCAAAATCGCCCCCATAACGCCCGCGATAAAAATATCCGCGCTGCCCATCGCTTCGCGCTTTAGCACGAAGGTGACGATTAGGCGCAGCACGAAAAATATCGCCGCGTATCCCGCCGCCGCGCCAACGCCGCTAAGATCAAAATCATACATCAGCGTATAAGCAAGCGAAAGCGCCGTAACTACGTAAAGAAGGCTCTCCGGTACGGCTTTATACTCAAAATCGATCGCCGAAAGCGCCATGAGTAAAATAAAGCAAAGCCCGAGCACTGCGGCTTTTGCAAGATCGGGCTCGCCGAAATACGCCGCAAGCGCAAGCGCGCCGCCTAAAAGCTCGACGATCGGGTAGCGAATCGAAATTTTGGTTTTGCAAAAGGCGCATTTGCCGCCCAAAAAGAGCCACGAAAGCAGCGGGATGTTGTGGTAAAATTTTAAAGCGTGAGAGCATTTGGGGCAGTGTGATGCGGGGAAATTTACGCTCTGTCCGCGCGGCAGACGGTAGATCAGGACGTTGCAAAACGAGCCTACGCAGGTGCCGAATACCGCAAAAATCACGCCGTAAACGATATTTAAATCCATCTTTTTCCTTTGGAGCTTTAACTTTTTAAAATTTAATCAAACGCTCTATGGTAGCGAGAAATTTCTTAGTTTTCATTGATTTTTTGCCTCTCGTAAGGAAAAAATTTTACGAAAATCGCCGCCGCGCCTACGCAAAATAAAATGGCTATGAGCCCGGCGATTAGCGGCTCGCCCCATGCCTCATATAATCCGCCGAAAATCAAAAATCCCGCCACTAATATCACGGCGTCTAAAAGATCGAAGTTCAAAGTATCTACGATCCACAAAAACATAATATATGTGCCTATCCCGCTGCCTGCGGATGCCAAAATCCCCATTTTATCGGGGATGAAAGCAAACGCTAGGATAAAAAACACAAGCAGGCAAATGTAGACCGCCAGTATAAATTTATTTGATTTTTTATACACGCTGCCGCATCTTGGGCATCTTAGAGTTTTCATCGGCTTTTTGGTAAGCTTTTTGCCGCAACCACATTGTATGTAGTAGCTCATAGCCTTCCTTTCGGTCTTTGCGGGAACGCACGGCGTGATTTTTAAAATCCTGCCGCATTAAATTTACCGCGCCTAGTAACACGATTCGCGCTAGAGGTTTAAATTTAAGCGGCACGAAATTTTAAAATTCTATAGCGCCGCGTGCCTACGTAGTTAAAATTTTAAATTTTACAACGCTGCAAATTAAAATCCTGAAATTTTAAAATTTTAAGGTGTCGCAAGCGCCCGCGGATTAAATTTTAAAATTTACTGCGTCGCAGACGGTTCTGCGAATTAAAATTTTAAAATTTAAAGCGACCGTTAAAGCGACTGCGCCGCAGCTTAAAGACCGCCGAAGCGGCGCTGTTTGCGGCGGAAATCATCCACTATGCGCGCAAGCTCCTCGCGCGTGAAATCCGGCCACAGCGTCGGCGTAAACGCAAGCTCGGCGTAGCTTGCTTGCCAGAGTAAGAAATTCGACAGCCGCTGCTCGCCGCCCGTGCGCACCAGCAGATCCACGTCGCCGCTGTGCGCGGTATCCAGATGCGCGCCGATGCCCGCTTCGCTTAGCCGCTCGCCGCTTGCAAGCAGCCGCTCGCACGCTCGCACGATCTCGTCTCGCGAGCCGTAGTTGATCGCCAGGTTAAAATTTAGCGCTCGCCCGTTTTGAGTTAAATTTGAAAGATATTCGATCTCGCTTCGCAGATCTCCCTCAAAAGCCGATATGTCGCCGATCGGATAGAATTTTATCCCGTTTTGGATAAATTTTTCGCGGCGCGAAATTAGGAATTTTTGCAGCAACTTCATCAAAAATTCCACTTCGCTTTTCGGGCGCTTCCAATTTTCGGTGCTAAAGGCGTAGAGCGTGAGGTTTGCGATGCCTTCGTCTATACAAAACTCGCAGATCTGCTCCACGACCTCCGCGCCCGCTTCGTGCCCGCCGGTGCGCAGCAGACCGCGCTTTTTCGCCCAGCGCCCGTTGCCGTCCATCACAAGAGCGAGATGATTTAGGCTATTCACGGATCAGATTTTTTTTAGCTCAGCCGCGATTTTTAGGGCGACTTCGTCCTTCGGCGCGGTGTCGATTACGACCTGATCGTTTTTCGTGATAAAGGTGACCTTAAGGACGTCGCCGCCGAGCTTGATGATGTCGTCCAGCACGTTTAGGCAGACGGCGTCGAGATGCTTTTCATTGAGCATGCGTTTGGCCTCGCCGACGGCGTTTTCGCGGTCGGTTTCGAGTTTAAAGCCCACTTTTTTGATATTTCCGCGCACGGAGCTTAAGATATCCTCGTTTTCGCCCAGGCGTAAATTCCAAATTTCGCCGATCTCCGCTTTTTTCACCTTGTCTTTGTAGCGCACCTTCGGCGAGTAATCGCTTACCGCGGCAGCCATTATCAAATATGCGCCGTCAGGGAATTTTGTGCTGTCAAGCGCCGATTTTAGACCGATAGTGCTTTCAAATTTAACGAGCTTGTACGGTAAATTTTCATATTCGTTGCTAGAGATCAGCGTCACGTCCGCGCCTAGGTAAAACAGCGCGTCGGCAATCGCTTTGGAGGTTTTGCCGCTGGAAAAATTCGTAATGCCGCGCACGCTATCGATCTTTTCGATCGTCGCGCCTCCGGTGATGATGACGGTTTTATCCTCCCAAAATTTATCGTTGTAAAGCGCGCGCTTTAGCGTCTGCATAATCGCCTCGGTGCTCGCTAGCCCGCCCTTGCCGGTATCGCCACAAGCTAGGGTTTTTTCTATCGGATCCACAAAATACGCATTGACGCTCGCTTTTAGCATATCGATGCAGTTTTTCGTGATGTTGTTTTCAAGTAGCGCGGGGTTCGCGGCCGGCGCGATGACTACCTTGGCGTGAGCGAAAGCCGCATTTAGCACCTCTAAAAATACATTGTCGCAGACGCCCCACGCGAGCTTGTTTATCGTATTTGCCGTCGCGGGTGCTATCAAAACTAAATCCACTTTGGAGTAAGCGATGTGGTTGATACCCGCCTGCCAGTTTTCGTTGGCTTTGCAAAGCACGGGGTGATCGCACAGTGCCTCGAATGCCTTGTAGCTGACAAACTCCTGCACGCCGTCGCTAAGCGCGATATAGACGTCGAAATTCGACTTTTTCAGAGCGGATAAAATTTCAAACGCTTTGTAAAAACTGATACTCCCGCAAACCGCCAGTAAAACCTTTTTCTTACTCATCTTCGCTCCTAAAAAATTTATGGAAAAACCCATCTTTGTTGATTTGTTTGCTTCGGCTGATCGCCAGCGCGCCGCTCGGAACGTCGCTTGTAACCGTCGTGCCCGCGGCGATTATGACGTCGTCGGCCACCCGCACGGGCGCTACTAGCTGCGTATCCGAGCCGATAAAGACGTTTTTGCCGATTATTGTTTTGTATTTTTTCTTGCCGTCGTAGTTGCACGTAATCGTGCCGCAGCCGATATTGCTGCCCTCATCGATCTCGCAATCTCCAAGATAGCTTAAATGCCCCGCCTTGATCTTGTTTACTTTCGCGTTTTTAAGCTCGACGAAATTCCCGATGTGGGTGCCTATAACCTTGCATTTTGGGCGCAGATGCGCCATCGGACCGATGTCGGAGTTTTTTACGATGCTATCTTCGATGACGCAGCCGCTTTTGATAAGCGAGCTTTCGATCACGCAAGGACCTATGATGCTTACGTTTTCTTGCAGCTCGCACTCGCCGATAAATTTTGCTCTACTGTCGATGTAGATGCTTTGCGGTAGGCGCATCAAAACGCCTTGCTTCATCAAATTTTCTTTGATCTCGTTTTGCATTAAATTTTCGGCGATGCTGAGGGCAAATTTATCGTTTATGCCCATGAAGCTTTGCTCGTCCACCCACACGGCGGCGCATTTTAAGCCCATATCTTTGGCGATTTTGATCGCATCGGTGAGGTAGTATTCTTTTTGTGCGTTATCGGGTTTGATCTGCGGCAGAATTTGTTTCAATACCTCGCTTTTAAAGCAGTAGCAGCCTGCGTTTGCGTCTTTTACCGCCTTTTCTTCCTCGCTTGCGTCCTTTTGCTCGACGATCTTTAAAATTTCGCCGCCGCGAGTAATTACGCGGCCGTATCCGAATGGGTCTCGCGCGCTAAAAACGCTTAAATTTACCTCCGCGTCTGCCTCGCAGAGTTTACGAAGCTCGGCGCTTTTTACCAAAGGCATATCGCCGCAGATTATGAGTGTTTTGGCTCCGCGGATTTCGACCTCTTTTAGCCCGCCCGCAGTGCCGGGGAAATGCTCGTGGTCTTGTTTGTAGATTTTAGTGTTTGGAAAGTGCGCTAGAACCGCGCTTTTAACCTCGTCAAATTGGTAGTGTAAAATCACGCTCACGTCGTTTGAAATTTCGTAAGCTTTCTTTAGGATGTGGATTATCATCGGCTCGCCGCAAAGCTCGAAAAGAACTTTAGCTTTTTGCGACTTCATCCGAGTGCCCAGCCCTGCGGCAAGAACTATAACCGAAATATCGTTCATTTTTACCCTTAAAATTTCAAAAATCGGATAATTTTAACACATTTAAAATAAATAAAAACCTAAATTTATGCCGCGTGGGCTAAATTTAAATCCCAAATTCAACTAAAATTTTATAAAATTCCGCCTAAATTTTAAAGCTTAGGCGGACGTTTTGAAAAAACTGATTTTGGTTACTTGTATTTGGGCTTTTAGTTTTTCGTTGATAGGCGAGTTTTTGCGCGGCATAGACAGCGCGTATTTGGCGTTTTCGCGCGTATCGTTGGCGCTAATTTGCTTTTTGCCGTTTATGAAATTTCGTGGCGTAAATCCCGCTTTGGCGCTTAAAATTTGCGCCGTGGGTGCCGTGCAGATCGGCGTGATGTATATCTTCTACTACCGCAGTTTTGCGTATTTGAAGGTCTATGAAGTGGCACTTTTTACGATATTTACTCCGTTTTACGTGACGCTGCTTTACGACGCGCTTAAGCTTAGATTTCGCGCGCTATATCTTTTCAGCGTCGCTGTCGCGGTGCTCGGGGCTTTGGTGATAAAATTCGGCGCGATAAATTCCGAGTTTTTGACGGGCTTTTTGCTAGTCCAAGGCGCAAATTTATGCTTCGGGCTCGGACAGAGCGCGTATAAATTTATGCTGGAGCGCCACGGCTTTAGCGAGCAGAAGGAGCTTTTCGGCTACTTTTTCGTGGGGGCTACCGCGGTTACGGCGATTGCCGCGATCGTGCTCGGGGATTTTTCTAAATTTAATCCCAGCTTCTCGCAGGGCGCGGTGATCGTGTATCTGGGCACGGTAGCCAGCGCTCTGGGGTATTTTTTGTGGAACAAAGGCGCATGCGAGGTCGATAGCGGCGTGCTTGCGATTATGAATAACGCGCTCATTCCCGCAGCGATCATCGTAAATTTAGTGTTTTGGCAAAAGGACGCCGATATAGCGCGCCTACTTGCGGGCTCGGCGCTGATTTATGTTTCGCTAATTTTGCATAAAAAGATCATGAAATTTTACGCCGTGCGCGAGCAAAGAATTTAGTATTTAACTAAAATTTTATATTTTT
>CAJPSJ010000002.1 GCA_905373295.1 uncultured Campylobacter sp.
ACCTCTTTGACCTCGGCGGTGATTTTGTGAAAAAACGGCGCGTGAAAAAACGCTAGCCCCGTGCGATCTAGCAGCGCCCTAATCTGCGCCAGATCGCTAAGTAGCGGCACGCCCAGAGCGTCCAGCGCATCGGAGCTGCCCGATCTGCTGGTGATCGCACGGTTGCCGTGCTTGGCGACGCGCACGCCGAAGCTTGCCGCGATAAAGGCCACGGTCGTGGAGATATTGATCGTCTTTAGCCTATCGCCGCCCGTACCTACGATGTCAAACATCGGACTCGGATCGTCGTAGGTGATCGAGTATTTTAAGATACTGCGCACGAGCGCCGTGAGGCTGCTTGGGTAGAGCGATTTTTCGCTAATCAGCACGAGCAGCCCCGCAAGCTGCACGATGTCGTAATCCTGCTCGTAAAGCGCCTTGCAAATGACCGCATAATCGTCGCTATCTAGCGGGAAGCCCTTTTGTAGCTTCAACATAAACGGGGCGAAATTTACCACGAGTTTCTCCTTTAAAATTATCTTTTTGCCGTAATTGATGAAATTTTCGATGATCTTTTTGCCGTATTGAGTAAAAAAGCTCTCGGGATGAAATTGAATGCCGAAAACAGGCTTGCTTCGGTGCTTCATCGCCATTATAATGCCGTCGTTTTCGCTCTTTGCTAAAATTTCAAACTCGCGCGGCAGCGTAGCTTCGTCCACATAAAGCGAGTGGTAGCGCATCACTTCAAATTTACGCGGCAGCCCGCTAAAAAGCACGCTGTCATTGTAAATTTCGATCGTCGAGCTCTTGCCGTGTAGCGGCACCTCAAGCTGCTTTATCTCCGCATCTGCCGCGTATCCGATCGCCTGATGCCCAAGGCACACGCCCAAAATCGGCACGTCCAAATCCGCGCGCAAAATATCCAGGCAGACGCCGCTGTCTTTTGGGTGATTTGGTCCGGGGCTTAGGATTATGTGCGACGGGGCAAGCTCGCGCACCCTCTCTAGCGTTATCTCGTCGTTGCGGAAGTAGCGCACCTCCTCGTCGCTTAGCTCCAAAATGTATTGATAAATATTAAAAACGAAGCTGTCGTAATTATCTATCATTAAAATCAAAATTTTATCCTTTTTTAGGGCGCTTGCGCCTCTTGAAAATTCTAAATAGTTTAATTTAACCGCTTTGCGGCGGCTAAATTTAGCGCCGTTTTAGTGCCTCTTGCGGGCTAAATTAAAATTCCGCTCGCAGCTGCGGCATTACTATATCAGCTGCGACGTTACGCTGCTTTGCAGCCGATATGTATCTCGGCATTGCGGCGCCGAATGAAGCTAGCCGTTAAATTTAACGTCCTTACGCCGAAGCCGCTATTAAATTTAGCCGAATCAAACTCGCACCGAAAAGCGGTGCGCCCGGCTAGCTAAATTTAAAGGGTCTAAACTTCCTCGCATAGCTCCTCGATCGCCTTGAGCGGGCTTTTGCGCTTTTTGCAGATCTCCGCGTATTCGCTCTTTGGCGAGCTGTCGTAAACGATGCCTGCGCCCGCTCCGATAAATACGAGATTACTTAGCCCTTCGCAGCCGAAATTCTCCGCGCTAAATTTAGCGGCCTCAAACCGCATCGCGCGGTTAAAGCTCCCACTTTCTAAATTTAGCGCCCCACAGCCTGCGCGAGCTTTTAAATTTAATGTCGCGTCCCGCTCGCCTGCGCGAGCCGGTAAATTTTGCGCCTCGCCGCCGCCCTTTTGCGCCGCAGCACCGCAAAGCTCCGTCGTCTCGGGATTTTCACCGTCGCAAAGCTCCGTTGCTTCGGACTTCTCCTCGCCGCAAACAGAGTCTAAATTGAAGTTGGAATTTCGCTTAAAATCCTCGTCAGAGCAGGAATTTTGCGCGTCGCGATTTACAAAGATCGCCGAGCGAATCAAGATCGCCTGCATCACGTCGCCGCTAAAGCGCCAAAATCCGATTCCGCCGCCGTAGATGCCGCGCTCATAGCGCTCCAGCTCATTTATGATCTGCATCGCGCGAATCTTCGGGCTGCCGCTTAGCGTGCCCGCAGGAAAGATAGTGCCGAGCACTTCAAACGCGCTTGTGCCGCGCGGTTTGGTGCCGTAAACCTCGCTTACGATGTGCATCACGCTTTCGTAGCGCACGATGCGCATCGCGTTTTGCACCCGTACCGAGGCGGGCGCGGCGAATTTGCCGATGTCGTTGCGAGCCAGATCGATCAGCATCCGATGCTCCGCAAGCTCCTTTTCGTCGCTTAAAAGCTCACGCTCGAGCGCCGCGTCGGCCTCGGCATTCGCGCCTCTGCTGCGGGTGCCCGCGATGGGAGCTACGAAAATTTCGTCCTTTTTGATCTCCATGATCAGCTCGGGGCTGGAGCCAGCGACGCAGCCGTACGGCGTCGGGAAGTGAAACATATAGGGGCTTGGATTGTTCTTTTTGAGTCGCTCGTAAAACTCCAGGCTGCCCAGATTCGTGCCGACTTCTAAAATTTCGCCCAGCACGACCTGAAACACGTCACCGCTTTTTATCTTTTCTTTTGCAGCCTCGACCATTGCGCTAAAATGCGACTCCTCGGCGCCCATATCGGTTAAAATTTTAAATTTAAGCTCTTTTTTCTTAGGCTCGGACTTAGCCGCGGCTTGCGATTTCGATCCTATTTTTATCGCGACGTCCGCTCTTGCGGCACTCTGCGGCGCAGCTCTCTCTTCGACAGAGCCTTGCTGCGAGGCTTGCAAGCTAAGCTCGCGCAGGTTTTCGTAAATTTGGACGTCCTTACCGTAAAAATCGTAAATTTTGCTGATTTTATCGTAGTGCAGGTAGTTTGCGGCGTTGGCGTAAAAAAACGGCGGGAAGTCATACAGCGCCTGCTTCGGCGAGCCAATATTTTCGAACGCGCGCACGATGTCGTAGCCCAAAACGCCGAAAAGTCCTGCAAAGCTCGCGTTTTTAAACTCGCTTGCGCCCGCTTTTGCGCTTTTTACCTCATCAAATTTAAGCTTTAGAGCCTCAAAGCTCATCTTAAACCCGTCGAAATAATCGCAATCGATGCCGATGATGACCTGGGCGTCGTCCTCTGCAAGATAGCTTTGCGGATGCGTCTTTAAAATTTCGCGGTAGTAAAAAAGCGGCTCTTCTAAAAGCATTTTCGTCCTTAGAATTTTTAGCGCCATTATACGCTGCTTAGCTTAAATTTGAGCGGGCGGCGCGAGCTTAAGCGGGCTTAATGCAAGCAAAATTTTAGTAAAATTAGCGAATTTTAAGGAGAGCGCATGAAGATTTTATTTTCCCCAAGCGAGATGAAAAGCGAGCTGGGCGGCGGCATGCGCATGTGCGAGCAAAATTTTATCTTTGCAGATCTTTACGAAAAGCGTCTGCAGATGCTGCGCGCTTATGCGGATTTCGTGGATAAAGCAAGCAAGGCGGAGCTTTGCAAGCTTTTTGGGCTGAAAAAATGGGATGCGGCTCTGCGCGAAAATATCTTTGAAAAAGGCTGCGCGAAGGCGCTTTTGCGCTACACGGGCACCGCGTATCGCGCCCTAGGCTACGCGTCGCTAAGCCCCGGCGCGCAGGAGTTTGTGGAACGAAACACGATAATTTTTTCAAACCTTTTCGGCCCCGTGCTGGGCGGCGACGCGCTGCCGAACTATAAGCTCAAGCAGGGCGAAAAATTCGGCGGCATAGACGCGGCGAAATTTTATCGCAATAGCTTCTCCGCCGCGCTGGATCGCTATCTGGCAGATGAGTGCATCGTGGATCTGCGCGCGGGATTTTACGAAAAATTTTATGAGATGAAGCGCGAATATCTGAGTTTTAGTTTCATCAAAGGCGGCAAGGTGCTGAGCCACTACGCCAAAGCTTGGCGCGGCAAGGTGCTGCGCGAAATAGCTCTTGCAGGCGCTTGCAGCGAGGCTGAGGTGCTTGCGCTGCGTTTGGGCGGCGCTTCCGTGCTAGAGATCAAACAGATCGGGCTAAAAAAGGAGATCGTGCTGGAAATTTCATAAGGCGCGAAAACCGCTCGGAGAATTTTACGATAAAGCTTGCAGATTTAATGCGAATTTTTACGTAAAATTTAGCCCGGAAAATTTGCCGCGAGTTCAAATCCCGCCCCATCCAAAGCGATTTTACCCGGAGAAATTTGCGGGCGGAATTTTATCGCGAGGATTTTGCGGCGGCTTTTAGTTTTTTGCACTCTTTTGGCGAGCTTTGGGCGGCTTTGAACGAGCTTCTGGCGGTGAAATTTTACCGCAAGGATTTTTCAGAGTAAAATTTACGCTCTTTGCGTCTGCGCGCTCCGCATAAAATTTTACGGCGATCTTGTCGTGATTTTACACCGATTTTGCGGCAATTTTTACAATACGGAGCGCAGAAATTTTGCCGTAGAATTTTGACTGAAATTTTACCGTGCGGAATTTTACCGCGATAGAATTCCGTCGAAATTCAATCGCGGCAAAGATACGGCACCCGCGGTATAAACGTAAAATTTTATCTCAAATTTACGCTAAACCGCCGCAGTCTGGGCGCAGAATTTTAAAATCCGCTGCCAAGCCGCAATATGAACAAACGCAAGCGGGCTAATTTGCATAAAATTTCAAGTCGAAATTCCGCTCCTTAAAATCCCGTAAATTTTCAAATTTTGCAAATCGCGCGCTGAAATTTCGAGCCAAAATTCCGCTTGTAAACTTTCAAGCCGAGCCGACTCCAGGTAAAATTTCAAACCGAAATCCCGCGATCAAAATTCCCTGCCTCAAAATCCTGCAAATCCCCCGCTTTCAAAGCCAAAATCCCGCAAATTTATCAAGCTTTAAATTTTAAAGCTATAAACTTCGCTTCAAATTTCAAGGATCAAAATGTTAGAACTCCCCTTTATCGGTGCCGTCGTGGGCTTTATATCGGGCTTTTTCGGTATCGGCGGCGGCACGGTCGTAATGCCCGTGATGATGGCTCTGGGATACGACGTCAAGACCGCCGCGGGCATCTCGGTGATGCAGATGTTCATCGTCTCGCTTTTCGGCTCATATCTGAACTACCGCGCGGGCAGACTCCGCCTAGATAGCGGCATCGCGGTGGGGTTCGGAGGGCTGTGCGGCGCGAGCCTATCGGGCTTCATCGTAAAATACTCGCCAGAAATCGTGCTTGAGATCGGTCTTTTGCTGACGCTTGCTATCTCATTTCTCAAGCTCTTTAGCACGAACGTAACAAGCGGCGGCAACGCCGATCCTCACGGCGCGGTGCTGTTTTTCATCGGCTTTGCTATCGGCGCGATCGCGCTTAGCATGGGCGTGGGCGGCGCGGTATTTCTGACGCCGATTTTGGTCGGATTTTTGGGCGTCGATATCAAAAGAGCGGTCTGCATGGGGCTATTTTTCATCGTTTTCGGCTCATTTAGCGCGCTTTTAAGCCTTTCGTACAACGGCCATGTGGATTACGAACGCGGCGCGCTGCTAGCCGTGGGCGGGCTTTTGGGCGTGTATTTCGGTACCTCTCAGGCTCGCCGTGCAAAGCGCGAAACTCAGAAAAAATGGCTGCTCGTCCTCTACGTCGTGCTATTTGCGCTGGCGCTAAAAAAGGTGCTGCAGTAGCGCTGCGGACGATTTTACTGCGCTACGTTTTGCCCTTGCCTCGGTTTTGCTACAAGCGCGATTTAGACGCCTACTACGGACACGCCAGAGCGATTTTAAGCGCCTGCGCGCTGTTTTGCTACGCGCCCTTTTGCGCCTCGTAGTTTTTTGCTTTGCCGTCCTCTTACACTGCGCGCGTTTGATCGCCGTCTTGCGGCGGCGCGTCAAACGTCGCGTTTTGCCGCGCGAGTAAAATTTTAAAACGAAATTTCGAAAAGCGCGAGTAAATTTTAAAAACGGAATTTTAACTAGCCGCGTTAAAATAGCGAAGTCGCACATCTTTCGTCCTATGGAGGCTAGATGGCGAAATAAAATTTACGAATTTTAAAAGGACTTGGATTGACGAACTTGATTTTAGCAGGGCTAGGCGGCTGTGTAGGCGCGATGGCGCGAGTAGGCTTAAGCGGAGCGATCGCGCGCGCAATGGATCGCGCCGGATTTTGGAGTGCGTTTCCGATCGCTACTTTTTGCGTGAATGCGCTGGGAAGCCTGCTGATAGGGTTTTTGCTCGCACTAAATTTAACGCAGAGCGTGCGGGTATTTTTTATCGCAGGCGCGCTGGGCGGCTTTACGACATTTTCTACGTTCAGCTACGATACGCTGCAATTATTGCTGGCGCGAGAATTTGCTATCGGTGTGCTAAACGCGGTCTTAAGCGTATGCGCCTGTATGCTTTTTTGCTACGCTGGGCTGCTCTCGGGCAGAGCGCTTGCAGGCTAGCTGTGGAGCACGTGAGCTTTAAATTTAAATCGCCTCTATGTTTGCGCTTTTAAATCAAAATTTATTGAAAGTGCCTGCGTTACGGAATTTTATCGCGCGCATGTGCTGCAAAATCTGCGAGCGATGGGCACAATCCCACATGCTGTGCAGTTTTGTAAAAGAGTGCGCAGTAGCTTCGGCAAAGTGCAATAGCTATCAAAACGAGCAAATCGTAAGACGAGCGAAAAGTAAAGCGAGCGAGAGGGATTTTAGCTAAATAATGGTGCTCGGACAGGCTGGCAAAATCCAGATAAATTTGAAATTTGCGTGCATTCTCTGCGTATCTTGTTTGCCGCAGCTTTGTGAAATTTCGCTATCTTGCGCCTAGTTATCGCGACGCCCTAAAAATTTCGCTGTCTTGGCGCGGATAAAATAAACCTAAGCCGTGCGATAAATTTTAAAAGCTCCGCGGGCAAATTTTAAAGCTTGAAGCTTAGAATTTTAAAATTCTCACGTAAATTTTAGAAGCTAAATTAAAGCGCGCCGAAATCACGATCTTATGTGTCAAATCCTGCAGCGCTATCTTAGATTTATCGCAAGCGACTGCGAGCCCTCTTAATTTCGTTTCTGCAGATTTCATTAACCTGCTCCCCTTCGCTATTTCGCAAGATAACCTCGTAGTCCGTGATTTCGCGATCTTTGTTATACCCCTTGATATATCTGAATCTTGATAAAACTATTTTAAAGGATTCCACATCGTCTAAAGTGTATTTATCGCCGAGCTTGACGTAGTTAAAATTCTCGCTAGAAAGCGTCGAAAAATCGCTAAATTTTTGCTTTAAATTTAGCGTATAAATTGCCGTATGAGGCGTATCGTTATCGCAGCGGTTAAATTCGCTCTCATCAAAGGCAAGCGCGAGGCAAATTTCATCTCCGCAGATTACCTTTATATCTTTAGCGCGACTGTTTATACGGATGGTCTGTCGCCAGCCCTCGCCCTCTACCTCAAAGACATTGCGAGCGAGCTTTTTAGCTATTTCATCTCCGACATAGCCTTTGGCTTCTGGTTTATCAGCCCAACCAAGCGCAGAGTAGTTCTGCTTTTGCGGAAAATCCGCAAGCGGAGTTTGAAGCTCGCTTATAGCGTTTAAATTTTCCTCGGTGCCTTGTGGAGCCGCAAAAGAGGTGCCTCTCATAGAGTGTAGATTAAAGAAACCGATAAATTTCCTCACGACCTTATGCGCCGTTTGAGAAAATATCTTGGCTTCGTTTTCAAAAAGCGAAATATCGTAGATGCCGTAGCTATAATATCCAAGCTCTCTACTCACCCACCTTTCGTCCGGCGAACGATCGATCTCGTCGTATCCGTAGTAGCGCTCTGGCATATCTTTTTGTAGCAAAAAATCGTCGCTATCGCTGCCCCCATACCTAAGCCAAACTCCAAAATCGTCCTTAATGTATAGATAATCAAACTTCGCGCCTCCTGCGAATTTTTTCTCGCCTAGCCAAAATACGGGCCTTTTGTCTAGGCTCGGCAGAGCGGCGACGGGAGGCAAATTTTGTAGCTCTTTTTCAAATTTTTCATCGATATAATCGCAAGCGCTAGTGGGCATACTAGGATCGCAACCCTCGGGCGAATCGGATGAAAAAAGCAAATTTAAAATCACAAATATATATAGCACAAAAAGCACGCACGCAACGCTCACGACCAAGGCGGTAATTTTTAAAATTTTTATAAAAGTTTTCATGTCCAAATTTTACCTCGTTGCACCTAAAAAGCATAAAATTTTGCTTTAAATTTGAAATCCCCACGCATTATCTGCGCCTCGTCTGCCGCTTTGTTAAGGCTTTTTAGCGGCTCGCCTTTTTGTTTAGCAATATGACTTCGTAGTCTACAGGCTCGCACTCTAACCCGCATTTCTCTCGGCGATGGTTTGCGCAGCGTGCTAAATTTAACCTCGTGCGCTTTATCCGAGCCCTGGTTTAAATTTAAAATTTCAAATCCGCGGCGAAATTTCACGCCTTAAATCAGAGCGGCTCCGTCGCGGAATTTAGCGAGCGCGCCTTAGTAAAATCCGCCGAAGCTCGGTGAAGCTCCACACGAAATTTCAGGGCATGACGGCAAAGCGTCGCGGCTCGGCGATAAATACGGTGCGACGGCAAGGACAAATCTTAACGCCCTAAGTGCGAGCAAATTTAAAGCGCTCTTCAAGAGGCATTCGCAAAATTTTATATCGAGCGGTGCGTTCTAAATTTCAAATTCTACGGCGCTGAGTACGGCGCGCCCGCACCCTATCAAATTTAAAATTTCAAATCCGCGGCGAAATTCCGTGATATGACGGCAAAGCGTCGCGGGCCGGCGAGGAGTACGGCGCGACCGCGCCCTTTCGCCGCTATCAGCACTTGACGTTTTTTGCCTTGCTGTCTTGCATCGCGCGGAAAAATTCCGCCCTGCTTAGCGGGATTTCGTCCGGATGAGCGCTTCTGAAATGGCGCAGATAGCCCTCGTAATCGCCGAGCCCGATGAGCGGCGCAAGTGCGGCATCCGCGCGCGCCAAAAACCTCGCCACTGCCTTCGGGGCTGCGAGCGGATTAAATTTAAACTTTTTCATAAACGCCCCTATCCACGTACTCGCTTTCCGCCAGCTTAAAATATCCCTCGCTCGCGCCGCCTTTTGAAATTTTAAGGCACATTCGGATCGTTTGTACGATGACGACGATCGTAACAATGACGAAAAGAGCACATAGCACGGCGTCGATGACGTTATTTCTGATGATAGCCTGCGCCTTTTCGATCGCCGCGGGATCGCTTAGGCTAGCAAGCTTGGCGGCGGTGTTTTGCGCGATAGCCACGTGGCTTACAGCGTCGTGCACGCGCTCGCCGTTAGCCGGCATCAACTTCAAGATCGCCGCATAAAGCGTGGTTATAAGCACCCAAATCGCAGGAGCGATCGTGACGAAGGCGTATTTTTGCTTGCCCATTTTAAAAAGCACCACCGTCGCAAGCAGCAACGCGATGCCCGCGAGCATCTGATTGGACGCGCCGAAAAGCGGCCACAGCGTGTAAATTCCGCCCATAGGATCGGTAACACCGCTGTAGAGCAGATAGCCCCAGCCCGCCACGCAGATCACCGTCGCGATGATGCCGTAGAGGAAATTTTTGGTATCGGAGAATGGCTTATAGACGTTGCCTAAAATTTCTTGCACCATAAAGCGCCCCGTGCGCGTGCCCGCATCGACCGCGGTCAGAATAAACAGCGCCTCAAATAAAATCGCAAAGTGGTACCAAAACGCCATCAGCTCCTTGCCGCCGATGATCTGATGCAGTAGCATCGTTAGCCCCATCGCAAAGGTAGGAGCGCCGCCCGTGCGGCTCATCATCGTGGTTTCGCCGACGTTTGAAGCCAAGGCACCGATCTGCTCGGGCGTAATGCTAAATCCGATAGAATTTATATACGCGGCGGCGCTTACCGCGTCTTTGCCCAGTACTGCGGCGGGCGAGTTGATAGCGAAGTATTCGCCCGGGCTTAGGATGCACGCAGCCACAAGCGCCATTACGCCCACGAGGCTTTCCATAAGCATCGAGCCGTAGCCGATGAAAAGAGTGTGAGTTTCGCGCTCGACCATCTTCGGCGTCGTGCCGCTGGAGATCAGCGCGTGAAAGCCCGAGATCGCGCCGCATGCGATAGTGATAAACAAAAACGGAAATATCGGACCTGCGAAAACAGGACCCGTGCCGTCGATAAATTTCGTCGTAGCGGGCATTTTAAGCTCGGGCGCGACGAAAATTATCGCGACCGCCATGCCGATGATAACGCCGAGCTTAAGGAAGGTGCTCAGATAATCGCGCGGCGCGAGCAGCAGCCACACGGGCAAGATCGCCGCAATAAAGCCGTAGCCGATCGTAAGAAGCGCGAGCGTCTCGCCCTTTAGCGAAAAGACGCCGTGCCAGTACGGATCGATCGCCACGTAATGCCCGCCCCAAAGCGAAAGCATCAGCAAAATAAAGCCGATGATCGATGCCTCGCTGACCTTGCCCGGGCGCAAGAACCTCATATAAACTCCCATAAATACGGCGATCGGTATCGTCATCGCGATCGTAAAAAGCCCCCACGGCGAGTTCGCGAGCGCCTTTACGACGACCATCGCCAAAATCGCCACGATGATCAGCATGATGAAAAAAATTCCGATCATCGCGATGCCGCCCGTGAGCTTGCCCATCTCCTCTTTGATCATCTCGCCGAGGCTCTTGCCGCCGCGTCGCGTAGATAGCACGAGCACGATGAAATCATGCACCGCGCCTGCGAGCACGACGCCTACCAAAAGCCAAATGGTACCGGGCAGATAGCCCATCTGTGCGGCCACTACCGGGCCTACGAGCGGTCCGGCGCCCGCTATAGCGGCGAAATGGTGGCCGAAAAGGACGTATTTGTTCGTAGGAACGTAATCGCGTCCGTCGTTTCGGATCACCGCAGGAGTCGCGCGGCGATCGTCTAACTCAAAGACGCGATACGCGATAAAGCGCCCGTAGAAGGTGTATCCGATCAGATAGATGCACGCGCTGGCCACTACGAGCCAGACAGCGCTGATGCTCTCGCCCTTATTTAGCGCAAGCACGCCGAAACACCACGCCCCTATGACGGCGACCGCCGCCCAAAGGATCTTTTGCCAAAATTTCATGCTCACTCCTTAAAGCTTAGCGAGCGGCTTTGGCGCAATTCGTCGTTTAACAAAACGGCTTACGCCTTTAAAGCGGGGCTCGTTAAATAAAATTTAGTGCGTATTTTATCGGCGTTTTTATAATTTAAAGCTGAATCGCGAAATTAAAAAGAGCTCTTTCGGCGTTTAAATTTAATGCCTAAATTTTGAATTTCAAATTTAAATAGGCGGCTTGGAGACGCGCGAAATTTTAATATTTAATCGCCCTAAATTTAACTCCGCAGCTCTTAGCCGTTACGGAATTTATCGCGGTTTAAGAAATCAAGCGATAAAATCCCATGATAACGATTTTAATTTCTTAATAAAAATCGCGAATACTTTTAGGAGGAAATTTATGCCGGATCAGGTGTGCGGCTACGTACTTTTTCGCGCTGATATCAAAAGCTATGCAAGCTTCAAAAATAATTGCGCCAGCCGCGAGAATTTCATAAATTCCGCGCGCATAAATTCCTGGCACCGCTTAAATTTTAAAAATATCCGCCGCGACGAAATCTGCGCGTATAGTTCGCCTGGTGGGCTATGAGCTTTAAATTTTATCTCTTTCTAATCGTAGCTTTTATATTGCTTGCTTTAGTAGCCGTAAGTAGCGGCGGGGCGGGCATTTCGCTGGGCGATGTCGCAAAATTTTTCACCTTCGGCGAGATAGATGAGACCAAACAGCTCATCTTGCTGCAAATGCGTCTGCCGCGCCTCGTGCTTGGAATTTTAATAGGCGCGCTGCTGGCAACTTCGGGAGTGGTGGTGCAAAGCGTATTTTTGAACCCGCTTGCGGATCCCTACATCATCGGTATTGCTTCGGCAGCGACTTTCGGCGCGGTCATAGCTTACCTGCTGGGGCTTAGCGACGTTTTTTACGGAATTTTCGCGTTTTTGGCCGCCAGCGGGCTTTCACTCGTAATCTTTAAGCTCGCAGCCCATACTCGCTCGATCTCTACTCTGCTGATCGTAGGCATCGCCGTATCGTCGTTTTTGGGCGCATTTACCTCTTTCGCGGTCTATCTCATCGGAGAGGATAGCTTTAGGATTACGGCGTGGATGATGGGCTATCTAGGTGGCGCAAACTGGCAAAAGATCGCGCTTTTACTGCCGCCGCTGCTGTTTTGCATGGCGTATTTTTACGCGAAGCGCCACGAGCTAAATATCATCTTAAACGGCGACGAGGAGGCGAAATCGCTGGGGCTCAACGTCGAGAAGTCCAAAAAGAGCCTACTCATCGTCTCCTCGCTCATCATCGGCTTTTCGGTCGCATTTACGGGGATGATAGGCTTCGTGGGGCTCATCATTCCGCACACGCTTCGCATGGCGCTTCATACGGCGAGCAACGCCGTGCTGATCCCCGCTAGCGCGCTTACCGGCGGAGTTTTTTTGGTTTTTTGCGACGTAATCGCTAAAAACGCCCTCTCGCCGGTAGAAATTCCGATCGGCGTGGTGACCTCCTTTTTCGGCGCGCCCTTTTTTCTATACCTCGCGTTTAGGAAGCATGCATGAAAATTTCAGCGCTAAACTTCAGCTACGGCAAGCGGGCGATCTTGCGAGGCATAGAGTTAAATTTAAAGCGGGGGAAATTTTACGGGATTTTGGGTCCTAACGGCTGCGGCAAAAGCACCTTGCTAAAAAACATATTGCAAATTTTAAAGCCCGCAAGCGGGGTCATCGAAATAAACGGCAAAAAGGCAAGCGAATATAGCCTCAAAGAGCTTGCCGCACTTATCGGCTTCGTGCCGCAAAAAACGGCCCTCGCAGCCGCGCTGAACGTGAATGAAATTTTACTTGCGGGCAGATTTTGCCGCCTAAAAAGTGCATTTAGCGGCTACGATGCGAGCGATCACGCTAAAGTGGAGCAAATGGCAGAGCTTTTGGACGTGAAAAAATTTTTAAATCGCAGCGCGTTTGAGCTAAGCGGCGGGGAGTTCGGGCGCGTGCTACTTGCCAGAGCGCTCGTAAGCGAGCCTGAAATTTTACTGCTCGATGAGCCCACGGGCGCGCTTGATATGAACTACGCGATTGAGGCGATGAGGATCTGCGAAAATTTAACCAAAACTCTAAATTTAACTAGCGTCATCGTGCTGCACGATCTAAATTTAGCCTCGCTTTTTTGCGATGAAATTTTGATGCTAAAAGAGGGCGCAGTTAGGTATCGCGGCAGCGCAAGCGAGCTTTTTACGCCGCAGATCATAAAAGAAATTTACGGCTTTGACGCCCTGATAGTCGAAAATTTAGGAACTAAATTTATCTTACCGCAAAAGGAGAAAATGTGAAAAAAATTCTTATAGCTTTGCTTTCGGCGAGTTTTGCGCTCGCCAAAGGCCTGGTAGTGCTCGACCCCGCCGCAGTCGAGATCATCTACGCTTTGGGAGCGCAGGATCAGATCGCTGCGATCTCAACTACCTCGATGAGCAAGATCCGCCCGGAGGCAGAAACCGCGAAACTGCCTAGCGTAGGCACCTACGTCAAGCCGAATATGGAAAAAATCGTCGAGCTTAAGCCCGATCTGGTTATCACGAGCTTTCACTCAGCGGGCGTTAGCGAGAATCTGCAAAAGCTAGGGCTTAAGAGCCTTGCGATGGATGCGAACTCCACCGCAGAGATCTGCCAAAACGTAAAGAAGGTCGCCGCAATCGTAAAAAAAGAGAGCGAGGCGGATAAAATTTGCGCGCAGATGGATGGAATTTTTGCAGACAAACCCGCTCTTCGCGGCAAAAAAGTAGCGCTATTTTTCGGTTCAAACGCCACTATGGCTTTTAACGACAAAACCCTAGTAGGCGATATTTTCGCTCGCCTAGGCGCCAAAAATATCGCAGACGGCCTAAAAGGCAGCACGCCTTCGGTATCTGCCGAATATATCCTCGAGCAAAACCCCGATATAATCGTCGTCGTGGGCGGCGAGACGGTGGATTTTTTAAAGGCAAATCCGATTCTTAGAAATACCAAAGCGGTAAAATCGGGCAAAATTTTAAAAGCTCCGACGCTCATCCTGCGGGGCAGCCCGCAGATCGGCGAGACGGTGGATGAAATTTACGCAGAGGCAACGAAATAGATGTTTAAAGAACGCATTAAATCCCACCATCGCTCCAAGCTTTTCGAGAGCGTCTCCGCGAGCGAAAACGAGCTGTTCGACGCGCTGGAGCAACCCGCCAAAGACAGCGACTGCGTGATCTATCTGCATGTGCCCTTTTGCGACAACATCTGCTCGTTTTGTTCGATGATGCGCTCCAAACTCGGCGACGAGCTGGACGAATACGCTAAATTTTTGATCCGCCAGATCAAAGACTACGGCGAAATGCCCTATTTCGATACCAAAAGCGTTAAAAGCATCTACTTCGGCGGCGGCACGCCGAGCGTCTTTAGCGAGACGCACTTCGAAAAGGTTCTAGGCGCGCTGCATAAAAATTTCAAGATCGCGGACGACTGCGAGATCAGCATAGAGACCACCCTGCATAATCTAGATACGCAAAAAGCGCTCGCTCTGCAAAGCTTCGGCGTAAACCGCTTTAGTATCGGCGTGCAGACCTTCAGCAGACAGGGGCGCGCGCTTTTAAACCGCGTGCATAAGCCCGCTCGCGCAATCGAGCGACTGAAGGATCTTAGAGAAAAATTTGACGGCATGCTCTGCTGCGACATCATCTACAACTTCCCGAACGAAAGCGTGGAGGAAGCGATCGCAGACGCGCGCTACGTAAATGAGCTAGGTCTAGATAGCGCTAGCTTTTACTCGCTGATGTTTTTCGAAGGCTCGGAGCTATCCAAAAAGATCGACACCTCCTACTACGATCTGCCGACTGATAAAAAGCTGCACCACGCTTTCGCGGAGGCGCTGCTTGGAAGCGGGAATTTCGAGGTTTTGGAGCTTACCAAGCTTGCTCGAAAAGGTCGCGACAACTACGGCTACATCAAGCTAAGCCACAAGGGCACGGATATCCTGCCTATCGGCAACGGCGCGGGCGGACACGTAGCAGGCTTCGGAATTTACGGCGTGTCGGGGCACAAGATGATCTCGCGAATCGATGAGCGCGAGGCAAAATATAGCGTGCTAAACAACCTGTTTCAATACCCGATCGTAAGCTTAAACGAGCTAAAAGAGGCTCTGAGTGCGAGCATTTACGACGAAGCGGTGCAAAAGCTCAAAGAATTTCAAAGTTGGGGGCTTTTGGAGCTTAAGGATGAAAAATCGGTCTTGAACTTGGACGGAATTTTTTGGGGCAACAACATCAACGAAGAGATAGCAAACATCATTAGAAAGGACTTTGTATGAAAAAAATCGTGCTTTACACCTCGCAAACGGGTAACACGAAAAAGGTGGGCGACGCGATCGCCGAGCAACTAAGCTGCGAGAGCCTAAATTTCCGCGACTTTGAAGGCGAGGTCGATGACTACGACTTTATAGCCTTGGGCTTTTACGTCGATAAGGGCGAGGCTGAGGCGAAATTTACGCGCTTTTTACGCAAAATTCACGACAAGAAGCTTGGCGTTTTCATGACGCTTGGCGCGGAGCCGGACGGCGAGCATTCGCGCAAGTGCCTGGATACCTTTGAAGAGGGGCTTAAAGCAAACGGCAACGAGATCGTAAGGGAGTTTGCCTGCCAGGGCGCGATCGATCCGAATCTACTTGAAACGATGCGCAAAATGGCCTCTAGCGGCAACTCGCCCCATCCTATCACCCCCGAGCGACTTGCGCGCTGGGCGGAGGCTGCGAAACACCCCGACGAGAAGGATCTGGCGGACGCAAAGGCTGCCTTTGCGGGGATAGAATAAATTTTAAAACAAGCCGCGCAAACCGATGCGCGGCGAAGCAAAGCCAGATAAAATTTCAAACTACTTAATGCGCGATTTAGAATTTTATCTTTTACTAAATTTGGACGATAAATTTCATTACTACAAGCAAATTTGCCGCTGCAGGTGCAGATCTTGCTCTAGAATTTAAACGATAAAATTTCATTTCGCGCACAACGGATCGAATAATGCCGCCGACTTTGCGCCGCTAATGCGCACTCTGAGCGCAAGCCAGCTTTTGCGAGCGAGCTGCCTGCAAGTACTACAGCAGCCGCCATTATCCAATACGCTGATCGTCGCCGCTCATAGCCGCGCGACAACTTATCTATCGTCGCTCATTACCGCACCGCCGCAGCGGTGCGGAGCGTGAGCATAGAAATATTTTAGACGCACTCTCAAGAGGACATCACCGAGCTTAATAAATTTTAGTGCGGTACTTTTACTATGCGCTCGTAAGCATAAATAAAATTCTTTAGCAAAAATTTTTAAGACAAAAATAGCAAAAGATTTGCAAGCAACGGATAAAATTTCATTATGGCTAAGATTCCATTGTGATCGCAATCATATCCGTTCTATCTGCCCATAGCTTTTTAAATTTCGCTTTTTGCCTCACTTATTGTTTTATTTAATTTCGCAGCAAATTCCTCTTTGCTTATTTCTTTAAACGCTTCGTTGGGTACGGCGATAAAAAGACTTCCTTCCAGCAAAATTACCAAAAAATCGCGCTCCATTACCACCTCACAAAATTCCGCATCATAAATGAGCGTATCTCGCTCGCTTACGAATATAAATTGCCCCTTTAAATCGTCTGAAATTTCAATGCTAAAATCGCCGAAAGTGACATTTTTATTCTTATCATATATCGCGGAATTTAGTAGCCACGATCTAACGCAAATAGCATAAATATAAAAAACTGCGCAAGCAGTAGGCAAGATAGCTCCTAAGCTCTTTATCCAGGACTTATCACCATAGTACTCGCGTAAAAACTCTATCCAATCATCCTCAAAAATAAAAAGGCAAGCCGAAAACGCAAAAGCGAAAAGCAAATCTATCGCGCAGACGGCGTGGATGACCTTGCTCCCTTTATAAATTCTGCGCGAAATTCTAGTTCTCATTTTAGCAAATTTCCGGTTATCTTGTAGCGAGTAAGAAATCAGCATATCTTTCCTTTAAAATTTTGCTTATTTTAGCCAAAATAAAAAGATCTGTAAAATTACATTGCATGCTGCGTTTGCGCCTCTTCGACGATACAGCCAGTAGATGGAAGGACACTACTAATGCAAGCGGTAAAAGGGCGAGCTAAATTTAATAAATTTCTACCGAAGGAGGGATCGTGAAAAATACAGCATTCATCACGGGCGCTACGAGCGCTGCCGTCATCCAAGACACTGCCCGCCATTTTGCGACGGCCTGAGCGCAAAAAATCTGCTTTTGCGAGCAATCGGCCTGCGAGCGCTGCGGTCGCGATCATCGGCTACCCCTGTCGTCACGCGCCGTAGGTCTCGCCGTTAGACGCCGCCCTCCCGCCGCGCGATAACCCATACGTCGCTAACCACTTGCACGAGAACCTGTCGCCGTTCATAGCTCCACCCGCTTTGTCACTGTACCGAACCCAAACCGAACCGCTAAATTTTAAATTCTACAAAAGTCTCATCGCGTGTAAATTTTAATTCGGCAAATGCGTAAAATTTAGGTAAAATTCCACCCAAACGCTTTGACGGTCAAAATTTAAAGGGACGAAAATGACGAATTTCGAGTATGCGCGCCGCATTGACGAGGCTGTAGGACTGGATCTTGATTTAGATTGCAAAGAGATAGATTTGCAGGATAAGTTTTACGGACTTTTTCAGTGCTTTATGCCCGAGGGCGCGGGCGTGGAGGCGGTGTTTGCGCCGCTGCAAAACGGCGAAGCGCTGCAGGCGCGCATAATGCCGATATATGCAGTCACGGCGCAGCAAACGCGAGAGGCGTTCGATCAGGGCGTGGCGCCCGGGTATTTTTGCCCGCCGCAGGATCCAAAATTTGACGACGAAGCGCTTAAGAGCTTAGCTTTAGCGTACGTTCGAAATTTAAAAACTTTTGCCGAATTTCTAGGCAAGAGCGAGCTTTTAAAGATGCTTGAGCAGATAAAATCCGCTCGCGTGCAGGAAGGTTTTGATTTTGCGCATAACAAAGATGAGCTTGCGGACGCCGTCTATGAGGCGATCACGGAGTGGATGATAGATTCGCCTAAGCTCGATACGAAGCTATGGGTGCTCGGCGAGGCGTACTATTCGATCAACTGTGACTACCTGCTATCGGCGTACTTGCAGTATCCAAATTACGCACAAAGGCCGCAGGAGGACTTTTTGAAGCCCTACTTCGAGCTGTATCTAGCGGGACGGCAGATCACGTTTGAGCGCGGCGAGGTCGTGGTTTTTACGCGCTAAATTTACGCGGGCAAAGGAAGCGAATGGGCGCTCACAGGCGACTAAAATTTGAGTCTTTCAAAAAAAGGAAGCGAGCGACGTCCACGAACGGCTAAAATTTAAGTTCAGCAAGTATGGGCACAAACGCTTATCACATATCCAAAAAAAACCTGCGTTGTAATCAAGCAATCTAGCAGGTTGTCTACGTTGCGTCAAATCGCTTAAAATATTTCTGCTTTGCGTAGCCGCCGCTTTCAGCACCTTGCTAGAGCAAAATCTCCGCACATCGTTGATGTTTGGATAATTGAATTTCTTCTATCACTCTGCTGCCCTCACTTTGTATGAGGTACCCAAATAATTTACTTGTGCTAACGCTTGCTAGTTATAATTTATCTAAATTTTAAAGAGGAATTTTGACGCAGAATTTTATGGAATTTCGCTGCTGCAAATTTCGCAAGCGATAAAATTCTATCGATTTACGCTCTTAAATTTACTCAAATCGCCGCCTGTTTTATAAAATTCTTCAGCGTCGATCATAGTGCCGTCGGGCAGCTTACGAACGGTGTAATCCACGCCGTTGCTGTCTTTGCGGACGATCAGCTCGCCGCCGTTTTTGATACAAAAATCCCCAGCAGCGCTAGCCTCTGCGCTCACCGAAGCGAAAGCGCTCACCGCAAGCGCTACTGCAAAAAATCTCTTAAAATTCATTTAAATCCTTTCGTTTAATTTTGCCTGTTTTTAGGGTTAAGCTTAAATTTAGGCGCTAGATACGCTAAACCTGCGCCTACATAAATAAACCGCCTTCCATCCTCAAATACCGATAATAACGTTTTAAATATTAAATCCTACCTAATAAATCCCAGTAGCGCCAAGTTTGCTCGCCGCTGCAAAATCAAAGCCATCAGACTTCATCCAATGCAAAATTTAACATCATAAAATTTTGCCTTCAATAAAATTCTAGCAGCGAAATCCAAGCCGCATCAAAGCTATTTCTACCGTAAAATACCGGCTATAAAAGCGAGGACTATGGCAAATACCAGCTCAGCGGCAAAGGCAAGCGCGGATCCTAAACAACCTCGTCTATAAGCGCGAGCCGCGCTCAAACCCTCTAAATTTAACCGCCGCTAACCGTTTTTGCGCGCAAACTCGCTCATAAAAGCGACTAGTTTTCCCACGTCCTCGTAGTTTATCGCGTTGTAGATCGAGGCGCGGATGCCGCCTAAGACGCGGTGCCCTTTAAGCCCGATCATCCCCTCTGCCTCTGCCTGCGCGACAAAAACGGGCTCAAGTGCGGCGTCTGCGATATTAAAGCTCACGTTCATCAGGCTGCGGCTCTCCTTTTGCGCGTGGCCGCGGTAGAAGCCGCCGCTAGCATCGATCGCGCCATAAAGTAGCGCCGCTTTGCGCTTGTTGCGCTCGTGCATCGCCGCGAGCCCGCCGATTTCGTCCTTGATCCAGCCGAGCATTAAATTTAGCATGTAAATTCCGAAAGTGTTCGGGGTGTTGCTCATCGAGTCCGCATCCGCCTGCGTCTTGTAGCGCAGGATCATCGGCGTTTTGGGATTTGCGCGGTCCAGCAGATCCTTGCGGATCGCCACCATCGTAACGCCCGCGGGACCGCCGTTTTTCTGAATGCCGCCGTAAAACATCCCCACGCTGCCAAGATCCACGGGGCGCGAAAACAGATCGCTCGAGCTATCGACTACGAGCGGACAGGCGCACTGCGGCAACTGCGGATACTGAGTGCCGTAGATCGTGTTGTTCGAGCAGATGTAGCCGTAATCGGCGTCGTCAGAGAATTTAACCTCGGGGATGCGGTCGAATTTACTCTCCTCGCTGCTTGCGACCACGCGGTAGTTTATGCCGAGCACGCCCGCTTCCTTGATCGCCTTGCTCGTCCAGTTGCCTGTGTTGGCGTATTCTGCGACGCCGCCCGCGTATAGGTTCATCGGCACCTGCGCAAACTGAAGGCTCGCGCCGCCTTGCAAAAATAAAATCGTAAAATCATCCGAAAAGCCGTAGAGATCGCGCACGCGGTCCATCGCGCTATGTAGGACTTCCTCGAAAATTTTGGTGCGGTGCGAGATCTCCATTATCGAAAATCCGTGCCCTGCGTAGTTTAGCAGCTCCTCTTGAGCCTGCTTTAGCACACCCAGCGGGATTGTGCTAGGTCCTGCGCTAAAATTTAAAACCCTATCCATTTTGCCTCCTTTAGATGATTTTCGCGTTTTTGCTGAGTTGCTGCGAGCAAAGGACGAACTCATCGCCCGCGACAAGCTCGCCTAAAGATACCGTTTTGCCGCCCTTTTGGATTTGAACGAGATCCTTTGTGATCTCAAAAAATTTCGCCTTTTGTGCCAAAAGCTCATCCTTTACGCTTAGCGTATGCTCTGCGGCGCTTAGCTTGGAGCCGATGAAGTTTTTAAATTTAAGCTCGAAATTTAAAAGCTTTGCAAGCGAGCCTGAAATTTTCGGCTCGATCGATTTTGATTTAAGCTGTAAAGCCGTGAGGCTCAGCGCGTTTTGTGCGGATGAAATTTTATCTTTTATAAGCCTATCAAGTGCGTCGCTTACGCCGTCGAGGCTCTGAAAGATCGCGCAAATATCGGGCAGCAGATCTATCATCGCGGCGGTAGGCGTGAGGCTTCG
>CAJPSJ010000003.1 GCA_905373295.1 uncultured Campylobacter sp.
TAAATTTAAAGAATTTTTCACTAATATACTGCTATTTTTAATAACGCCTATGAGATAGTGAGTAAATTTTAAAATTTTAACTTCAGAAATTTCAAAATTTTATCATAAGCAAGCGGAATTTTATCTACGCGTAGTATATAGCTGGCATCATGGCAGATTAGTATTTCTAGGAAGCTGCGCCTAAGATAATTTATAAAATTTAGAATTTTAAAATTCTAAAAATTTGATAGCTCGCTGATTGCGTAGCCTTGTTTGTGCGCAAGCATGCAAGCTTCACGGATTAAGGCGCGCTCGGAGCGATGCCGTGTTTATCATCGATGAGTTCTGCTTCGTTTAATTGCTTGTATTCGTCGCAGCCGATCTGCTCTGCTAAATCGCATGCTTTTGCGTAAAATTCTTTTGCTAAGGATCTATCTTGTTTAATGTGCCATCCATTTTTGTATAAATCCCCAAGGTAGCTACACGAGTCCGCATCCCCGCCGTTGCAAGTATTTTTAAGCAAATTTAGCCCGCTTTGATATAGGCTTTCTGCTTTTTGGTAATTACCTGCTTTGTAAAAGTCTCCCAGAATCAAGCACGCCGCCGCCCTGCCGCCATCACAAGCCTTTTGGTATAAATCCGCAGCCTTTTTGAAATCCTTCTCTACGCCCCTGCCGTCTATATATAGATCCGCTAGGCGCTGGCACTCATATAAGTCGCCTTCATCGCATTTCTTTTGATTTATTTGAGCCTTCTTTTGGTACAGAACAGCCGCTTTTTTATATAGAATCTCCGACTTTTGCAAGTCCTGTCTGACCTTGTCGCTGTTTTTATATAAATATGCAAGGTTATTGCACATATCTGCATCACCGTTATCACAAATCATTTGACGCAAAACCATAGCCTTGCGTTTGTCTCTTGGGACGCCGATACCGGATTCGTATGAAATTGCAAGCAAATTGCACGAAAACATATTGCCGCCGTCGCAAGCTTTTTGATGCAGGCTCGCCGCCTTTTGATAATCTTGTCTAACACCATAGCCTTCGAAGTATAGTCCTGCAAGCTCATAGCAGCCGGTCATATCTCCGTCATCGCAGGCTTTTTGATAAAAATTCGCCGCTTTTTGATAGTTTTGAATGACGTTCCTGCCGAATCTATATAAGTTCCCGAGCCTATAGCAGCTTCGCGTATCTCCACCGTCGCAGCTGCGCTGCCACATTTTTATCGCTTTAGGATAATCGCCGTCCTCATAGAGCTTATCCGCGTCTTCAAAGACTCCCCCCATGCAAAACATAGCTATAACGGCTAGATAAAGATATCTTTTCATTTAATCCCTTTGAAATTTCTGTAAATCTACTCACGCATTCACGGCTTAAAATTCTGCATTTAATATTTTATGATCTCGGTCTGCGCGTGGGCTTAGCGAATAGCTAGCCCAAACGACGCAAAATTTCTAGATGTCTAACTCTCCTTCAAAAGCTTGGTTAGCACCGTGCCGCTTTCGTCGTGTTTGCGGATATTTTTATAAATTTTATTGAAGTAAAATTCTAAAAATTCCTGATCGTCGATTTTCTCTTCGCCCTTTTTCAGCACGATCTTTCGGTACTCGCCGCTGCTTTGCAGCTCGAATGCAAGCTCGTTATCGCTTAGCTGAAGCTTTAAAATTTCTTTGAGCTTGTTTTGCAAATTTTCGTTGTAAATCGGGCTCATCAGCTCCAGTCTGCGCTCCAGATTTCGCGGCATCCAATCCGCGCTCGCGATGTATAGGCTGGGCTGCGCGTGCGCGAAATAAAAAATTCTAGCGTGCTCCAGGTATTTGCCGACGATCGAGATCACGCGGATATTTTCGCTGACGCCCTTAAGCGCCGGGCGCAAGCAGCAGATGCCGCGCACGATGAGATCGATCTTTACGCCCGCGGCGCTTGCTTTATACAGCGCCTTGATCATATCGCCGTCGACAAGAGCGTTCATCTTAGCGATGATCCTGCCGGCAGAGCCTTTTTTCTCCTCGTTTTTTATCATCGTAAGGAGTCGCTCTTTGATCTGCATCGGCGACATAGAGAGGTTGCCTAGCTTGCGGTTTTTATTGTAGCCCGAGAGGATGTGGAAGAAATTCGTAGTGTCCTTATCGAAGCGATCGCCGCAAGTAAAAAAGCTCACGTCGGTGTAAATTTTAGCGCTCGAGCCGTTGTAGTTGCCCGTGCCTAAGTGGATATAAAATTTTAACTTGCCTTCCTCTTTTTTGATGATCTGCGTTACCTTGGCATGGACTTTAAAGCCCGTAATACCGTAGATCACGTGCGCGCCCGCGTCTTCGAGCGCCTTTGCCCAGTGCAGGTTGTTTTCCTCATCAAACCTCGCCTTAAGCTCGACCATCACCGTTACCTGCTTACCGTCGCTTGCGGCCTCGATCAGACTTTGGACGATCGGGGAGTTTTTCTCCACGCGGTATAGCGTCATACGGATCGAGATGACCTTCGGATCCTTGGCGGCCTCTTTGATGAGTTTTTGCACCGGATCGAAGCTCTCGTAAGGATGGATCAGCAGGATATCCTCCTTCTCCATCGCGCTCATAACGGAGGTGTTTTCGTTAAAGGGGGGCAGGGTCTTTGGCAGATACTGAGGATGGGCTAGAAAGGAAAAATCCTTATTGGAAGCGATCTCCCAAAGCCCGTCCAGCGTAAGTGGCACGGCGCATTCATATATATCTTTGTAAAAAATTTTAAGATGAGAATTTAGAAATTCTAAAAGCTCGGCATCGGCGTCCTTTTCGATCTGAAGTCGTACGAAAGCCCCTTTACGGCGCAGTTTAAGCCCCGCTTCTAAAATCATCATAAAATCGTCCGCTTCCTCCTCTTCGATCACGATATCTGCGTTTCGCGTGACGCGGAAGGCTGCGGAGCTGATAAGCTTGTAGCCGGGGAAAATCTCTTCCGCATGGCGCTTTACGATGGTGCCGATCGGCACGTAGGTATTTTGCGCGACCTGCACGAAGCGCGGAATCACGCGCGGAATTCTAATCATCCCGAAATGTACCGACTCGGGCGCGCCCTCATCGCAGAGCTTGACTGCGAGGGAGAAGCTGAGATTATTTAGATGCGGGAAAGGATGGGTCGCATCTACTGCGATCGGGACGATGACGGGCATTATCTGCGAGAAAAAAAACTCGTCCGCCGCTGGCTTTAGCTCGGGCTGCAGCTCGTCGTAACTTTTGATAAAAAGCCCGTTTTTGCAAAGCTCTTTTTGGATGCCGAAATACTGCTGCTCAAGCTCGGTTTGTTCGTTTCTTAGATAGGAGCGGATCGCGCGCAGCTGCTCAAGAGGCGTCATCTCATCGTCCCCGCTGGTTATAACGCCGGCGGTAAAAAGCTGCTTCAAGCCCGCCACGCGGATCATATAAAATTCGTCTAAATTCGTGCTGTAAATCGCTAGAAATTTTAATTTTTCAATTAGCGGGATATCCTTCTTGCATTGTTCCAGCACGCGGGTATTGAAGCGCAGCCAGCTTAGCTCGCGGTTTATAAAATTATTTTGTGTTTGCATAAAAACTCCTTTTTGAATATTAATTCTAAGATTATAGCCCAATTAAGATTAAATTTTAAAGTCCGAATTTCATGAGCTTGCAAGTGGGGCAATTTAGTATTTAAAATTCTGCCCTAATTTCCTATTTTTCCTAAATCCTTGCACATTTGCGCGTCGCCGTCTTTGCAGCCCAGCTTTAAATACCGCCTCAAATATAAAATTTGCTCTTCCTCCTCCTCGCTCATATCGAGTACCCATTTGCACGCTTGTTTTATTGCGAGTATAAAAAATAGCGCTTTCATTTCAGCCTTCGTAAACAATATAAATTTAAATCAGAAAACGACGTAAATTTTATCTTTTACTAGCGCTACGCTTTGGTTGAGTTCTGTCGCGGCTTGCGTTATTAAAGACGCTAAAATTACGTGATAGAATTCTTTCATTATTGCTCTTTGCCCCTATTTGGATTTGCCATCTTTTACTCCTTAATTGAATTTGCGTCGTATTTATCAGTTATTTCTTCAAATGCTTCTATCGCACACTTTACGGGATCATGCTCCTCCTCATCTCGTAAGCAGTTTTCTAAAGCTACCTTTAACGCGCAAGATCTTAATTTAAATATTCTTTCTTCTTCCAAGCGCTCTGAATACTTTTCGCAAGCTATAGTGTAGTTCATTACAGCCTTTTTAATGTTGCCTCTTAAACCTATATCATGAATTCCGAGGTTAAAACAAGAGGCTGCGATACCCGCCTTGCAGGATTTTTCTAAGGGCACAAAAGCCGCTTCGCGCATACCGAGCTCTAAACCCAATATAGAACCAAGATCCGAGCATCTGGTCATATCTCCGCTATCACATTTTTTAGATAAAATTTCTATTAGTTTAGTACACGAGCTATATTTGCCGTTTCCTTTATCGCATTCGTTATAAAGATTTTCCTCTTCAGCCGTATGCTTACCAGCCATTACGATAGAAGCTAAAAATATCATAGAATAAAATGCAAAATTAATTTTCCCCATACAATTTCCTTTCGACGCCTTCAAAAATAATTTTACCTTTTTTTATAGGGTTACACTCTTTGTCTTTTAGGCAGGCTTTCAGTTCCTCGATATTTTTGCAAACTATATCTCTATCTTTAAGATCGCTATTACAAACTTTTTCAAGGCTTTTGATTGCTGTTTGGATATTGCCGTTTGCATATATATCTAGCGTACCCAATATAAAACAGTGGTATGTGCTATTGGCATCACACAGCTTAATTAGATATTTCGTAGCTTCCTCTATTCGGCGTAATGATCGCAAAAGATCACTCTGTGTAGCACATGAGCGCATATTACCATCCTCGCACTCTTTAGATAAAATTTCAACGAGTTTATTGCACGATCCATATTTTCCGTCACCGTAATCGCAGGATTTCAAAAGCGTCCTTTGCTCTTCGCTCCTCAAATCTTCCAACTTTATCAAGCCTGTTAAAGGCGATTGTGCCGCCGCAGGGATCGATACAAATGCCGTTATAAACGCAAATAGCCAAATTTTAAGATAGAATTTTTCCATTATCACTCTTTGCCTCTCTTTGGATTTGCCATCTTTTACTCCTTGGTTGAATTTGCGTCGTATTTATCGCTTATTTCCCAAAAGGCTTTTTTCGCACACTTTACGGGATCGTGTTCCTCCTGATCTCGTAAGCAGTTTTCTAAAGCCACCTTCAGCGCGCAAGATTTTAGTTTAAATATTCTTTCTTTTTCTAGATGCTCTGAATATTTTTCGCAAGCTATAGCGTAGTTATGTGCCGCTCTTTTGACATTGCCTCTTATCGCAATATCATGAATTCCGAGGTTAAAACAAGAGGCTGCAATACCCGCCTTACAAGATTTTTCTAAAGGCACAAAAGCCGCTTCTCGCATACCGAGCTCTAAACCCATGACATAGCCCAAATCATCGCATTTTTCCATATTACCATCATCACATTTTTTGGATAAAATCTCTACTAGCTTAGTGCACGAGCTATATTTGCCGTTTCCTTTATCGCATTCGTTGTAAAGATTTTCCTCTTCAGCCGTAGGCTTACCAGCCATTACAATAGAAGCTAAAAATATCATAGAATAAAATATAAAGCCTAGCCTTGTCATTTCAACTCCCCATATAGTTTATTATAAATTTCTTTCATTTTTCTTCTTGGGTTGCACTCTTTATCTTCCATACAAATTTTAAGTTCATCGTAAAATCCGCAATACTCATGTGCAGATTCCGAATCCATACTACATATTTTTTTAAAGCTCTTTAAAACCCTATCCGTATTTCCGGTGAAATACAAATCTTCCCAATTAAGGCATAAGCAACTCGTCATTAAATTTGCATCGCAACTTTTAACAAGATAATTTATAGCTTTTTCGTCTCTATTTAATGTCAATAAAAGAAGTGCATTTAATTCACAACTTAAATAACGCCTATCGTCGTCGCACTCTTTAGATAAAATTTCAACGAGTTTATTGCATGAGCTATATTTACCTTCGCCGTAATCGCATGATTTCAAAAGCGTCCTTTGCTCTTCATTTTTAAAATTCTCTAATTCTATTAAGTTTACCAAAGGCGGTTGTGCCGTAGCAGGAATCGCCGCAAATGCCGTTATAAACGCAAATAACGAAATTTTAAGATAGAATTTTTTCATTAGCACTCCTTATTTTAAGCGGCGATTATATATAAAAATTTTTAGCTGGCTCTTAAAAAATTTAAGAGGCGCGATAGTGCAATAAGTGCGCTGTAATCCCGCCCGCCGCCTGTGCGTATGGATGAAATTTTAAAATTTCGCCGTACGCTGCGCACGTAAATTCCGCAATCCGCCGTAAAATTTCGCTCGCAACGGGTCCAAGTTGCGCGACCATAATCCGCCGCCCTACTTCCCGTCTAAATTTAAAATTTCACTCGAAATTTCATCTATCGTCGCGTTGAAATCCTGCGCCAGCGCGCGCTTTAGTTCCTCTTTCGCCGCCATCATATCGCGCACGATCGCAGCTTCAAACTCCTCTCGATTGAGCGCCTCGTCGCCCTTGGCAAACGCGAAATCCAGCCCGAACCACGTAGCCACGGCAAACGCAGGCACGCACACCACCGCGCCCGGGCCGCACACGAGCCCCGCACTACCGCTAGTCGCGCTGGCGCCCGCCTTAGTAAGGGTCTTCGCGCCCGTCTTGGCCGCAGTTTTAGCAAGGCTCTTGCTTATCAGCTTTGCGCCCAGCACGCCGCCCAGCGCCCCTAGCCCCGTCCCGCTCGCGCGATACGCCTTGCTTTTTAGGCTGAAGCTCTGCGTGACGTTAAGATCAACTTTCGCGCCGTATTTTTTAAGCGTAAAATTTAGCGAGCTCTCATAATTCTTGACGTTTGCCGCAGCGATTTTAGCGATATTTTCGCCGAAATCCTTCGGAAAGCTTTCGCTCACAAAGCCCGCAAATTTCTCATTCAGATACGCCCCCGCGTCATCGTCCCACACGCCGTGCCACAGCACCAGATAATCGCTTAGAAACGAGTAATTGAAATCCGCCATTTTCTGTGCGCTAAGCCTCGCGCCCTCGTCGTAAACGGCGTCGATGTAGCTATTCAGCGCGGATGCGGCGTTTGCTTCCGCGGCGAAGCGCGTAGCGTTTAGCTCGCCTCTTAGAACGTCCGCCTCGCGCGCGCTTAAGATCAGCCGCTCGCCGCTTTGCAGTACGATCTGCACGCTCGTCTCGACCGCGCTTTTAGGATGTGCACCCTCCGCTCCGCTGCCTGCCGTACGCGTCTGCGCGGCGCAGATCAAACACAGCGTGACGTAGGCAAGCGCGAAGATCGTGCCGCTAAAGCGCCCTATTTTGGGCGCGGACGTGGCTTGCGGCATAAAAAGCACGAAGGCGCAAAGATGCAAGATCGCGCAGTAAAAGACGAAATCGCCCGCGCAGATCAGAAACAAAAGAGCGATTTTTAGCGCGCTAGGGCTCTGCGACAGCGCCAGCTCAAACAGCGCGTTTTTGTAAAATTTCAAAGCGTAAATTTCATTTAACAGGGCGGATTTGAAGTGCGCTTGCGGCGCGGTAGATTTTAAAATTTCAAAAATTTCAGGGATTGATGCGGAGCTTGCCGCGGAATTTTTGGCGGAACTGTCAGCAGCCATACTCGGTGCGGCGGGAGTTTGAGTTAAATTTAAATTTTGCGCTGGGGCTGAGCTTGCCGTAGAATTTTTAGCGTTGATTTGCAGCGCAGCGGCGGGATCTGCCTTAGAATTTTCAGCCGAGGCGTGTATCGCTCTGACGGAGCCCGCTTTAAAATTTGCAGGCGAAGCGGTGAGATTTTTAGCGGCGCCCGGCACGGGCTTGACGGCATTATCAGCCTCGGAATTTCGCACAACTATGACGGAGTTATTTGCCGCGGAATTCGTAGCGGATTTAGCGGCGTTATTTGTTTTAAAATTTCCGACGGACGCGGAAGCGTTATTCCTCGCGGAGTCTTCGGTGGATACGGCGGTGCTGACGGGCGGAATAAAATTTATCGCGGAATTTTGAGAGTGTGCGGCAGCATCTGCGCCGTCTGCAAACCGCAAATAGGCTAAATTTATAGCGAAATTTACCGCTACGGCAAGCGCGGCGAGCAACAAAATACTAAGTTTGAGCGATAAAATTCTGGGATTTTTAATCTCTTTTAGGCTGAGCTTCAGCACCGCTAGGCGCATCAGAGCAAGAGCTGCAGGCAGTGCCGCGAGCGTCACGAATAGCTCCGCGCCGCGTAGATCGGCTAAGCCCAGCGCCAAAGTGGCGCTTAAGATGATCGCGCCCGCGCAAGCCAAAATCCCGCTTATCAGCCTGCCTCTAAAAATTTTGATCAAAGTCCCGCCGCTGCGAAATAGAGCCGCGTTGGCGCGCTGCTTCGCCTCGTAAAAAAAGCTAAATAGCACCCGAAATAGCGCGTAAGCCCAAAACGCCGCCAGCGCGCAAAAACCCGCATCGTCCAAATCCTGCGCGTAAAGCGCGAAGCAAAAAACGCTAACGATCAGCGCTAGCCTAAGCGCTATCTCATAGATCCAACGGCGCATCGTCGTCATCGAGCCTGTTTGCCTCATTGATCTTTGGAATGCCCATTTCTTCGATATTTAAAGGCGGTGCGGGTTTAAATTTCGCCTCATCCTCTTGCGGCTCAAAAGGCGGCTCATCGCCCTCGCCTCTTTCAAAATACGCAGCGTCCTTTTGCTGCGTGTTCTTTGCCTCTTGCGATGCGCCTTTTGCATCTTGCATCGCGCCTTTTGCGCCGCGCGATGTGTCTTTTACGCCTCGCGGAGTACTCGCTAAATTTTTATGTACGCCCTCTGTTTCGGGCGCAACAATGCCTGCTCTTGCATTATCTAAATTTTGCCCCTTGAATTCTTGCTTTTGCGCTGCGTCCTGCGCCTCTGCCAAGCCCTGCTCTGCGCTAAGCTTAGACTCGCCGTCCATCTCCTCGCCGTCCTGCCCGCTGCTTTGGCCGAAGCTAGGCATCTCGTCAAAATCGATATTTACCCTGGAATTTCGAGCACCAGCAGAGCTTTCGTTTAAACTTACGCCACTATTTTGCGCTTCGTTAAAATTTTGAGCTTCATTAAAATTCTGCGTTAAATTTTGCTGTAAATTCTGCGCTGCATCGGGATGCTGTCCAACTGGCTCCTCAAAGCCCTGATCTTGCAGCTGCGAGACGTAATCGAGATTGTCGTTTTCGTTAAAGATCGCGCTCTCGCTGGGCTCGCCGCCGAAGCTCGTATCGACGAAGCGGGTAAATCTGCCCTGAAAGCCCACCTCGATCGTCCTACCCGCCTCTCCAGAGCGGTTTTTGCCGACGATGATTTCGGCTTTTTCCTGATAGTCGTTGCGCCTAAACACGGGCTCGCCTGCGTCCTTGCCCTCGGCCTCCAGCCGCGAAATGCGCTCGCGCTCCATCTGCTCTTTATAAACCTCGTCGCGATAGACGAAAAGTATGATGTCGGCGTCCTGCTCGATCGCGCCGCTTTCGCGCAGATCGCTTAGCATCGGGCGTTTGTTCGAGCGCGCCTCAAGCGAGCGGTTTAGTTGCGACAGCGCGATGATCGGGATGTTTAGCTCGCGCGCCAAGAGCTTGAGCCCGCGTGAAATTTCGGCGATTTGCAGGTGGCGCTCGGAGTAGTTGCTCGTGCTCGTCATAAGTCCGATGTAATCGATCACGCAAAGCTCGATATTGGCATCCGCGGATTTGAGCTTGCGCAGCTGGGTGCGGACTTGGTGGATGTTCACATAGCCGCTGTCATAGACGAAAAGCGGCATATTCAGCACCGCGTCGCAAGCGTCGTTGAAGCGCGTCCAGTCGTCGTCGCTGAGCTTGGCGCTCATTATGTCGCTTAGCGGGATCGAGCTAAGCGCGCTTAGTATGCGATACATCAGCTGCACGGAGGGCATCTCGAGCGAGAAAAATACGACGCCTTTGCCGCTTTGCAGCGTTTTCATCATCAAATTTAGCGCAAAGGCAGTCTTGCCCATACCGGGGCGGGCGGCGATGATGATGAGCTCGCCCGGTTTCAGCCCCTTCGTGCAGTCGTTTAGGAAGCGAAAGCCCGTATCAAGCCCCACGAGCTCCGAGCCTGCGAGCGCCTTTTGGCGCTTCAGCTCCTCTACCACGTCGGCGATGATCTCGTGCGATTTTTTGATACCGCCGTGACGCTCCTCGTCGATGAGCTCGTAAATTTTGGAGCTGATTTTATCGGCGGTGTCCTTGCTACGTACGGCTTCGTTTACCATCGAAGGGATCTCGTGCGCGACCTTGATTAGCGAGCGCTTGATCGATTTTTCGCGCAGCTCGAGCGCGTATTTTGGGGCATCGACCACGCCGCTAGTGGCTACGACCTCGGTAAATGCGCCATCGTCATAGCGCTCGGCTAGCCATTTTTTAACGAAGCTCGGCGCGATCGGCTCGTTGTGCGAGGAGCATTTGACGATCGCCTCGTAGATGTCGGCGTGCGGCCTGTAGAAAAAATCGCCGACCGAGATTATCTCGCTAAGCTCGCCGTATGCGTCCTCGTTTTGCAAAAGCGAGCTTAAAATCGCGCGCTCCATATCCAGATCGTATAAATTTGCAGGCACATTCTGCTTCGTTGCCATCGCTTCCCCTCGTTTCGCATTTAAATTCTATAAAATTTCAAGCTCGCCTCCGCAAATCTCTGCGGCGCGATAATTTTAAAATTTTATAGAATTGAAATATCGCCTACCGGCAAAATTCTATCGAGCAAAATTTTATAATTTGGGCCGCTTTAAATTTTGCTATCTAAAATTTCATCCTCGGAATTTTCGCCTTTAAAATCCCGCCGGCTTGAAATTTCGCCCTTTGAAATTTTGACTCTTAGAATTTCGCTCGCCTTAAATTTTAGGTGCAGACGAAATCCGGCCGTATGAAATTTCGCGGCGTATCAAAAGTTCATCCGTCAAGATTCCGCTTTGCGGCACGGAATTCTACCGCTTAAAATTTCGCGCGGTAAATTTTACTCTATAAAATTTCGCTTCAAATCGCGAGATTGAAATTTTAAACGAAATTTCAAGGCAAAATTTCGGAGCCGAAATTTTAGCCCAAATTTCAAAGCCAAAATTTTAAACTCAAAAATTTCACACGAAATTTCAGTACTAAAATTTCAAGCCCAAAATTTCAAGCCTTATTCCAAAGGCTCAAATTTAAAAGCACCGCTTTAAAGACGAAATTTTAAAATTTCACGCCAAGACGCGCTGTGTTGATGAGCCTAAACGAACCGCGATGAGCCCAGCGCGCCGAAACACGAAACCGCAGGACTAAGCCACGCGCGTCGTAGCGGTTTTTCACCGCTTTAACCGGCTAGGCGCCCCGCAGCCTTCACGCGCCTTCGCGAACCCGCACCTCGTCCTCGACCTCTTGCAAAAACCGCTCCACAAGCTTGCTCTCATCGAGTTTAGCGACTACTTCACCGTGGCGCATCACGATGCCGCGCCCGTTGCCGAATGCGATCGCCACGTCCGCGCCCTTCGCCTCGCCGATCGCATTTACGACGCAGCCCATGACGCTGATATTTAGCGGCGTTTTGATATGTGCGGTTTTTTCTTCGACGATTTTGATCGCGCTTAGCAGGTCGCTTTGCAAACGCCCGCAGGTAGGGCACGAGATGATATTGACGCCGCTTTTTTGCACGCCCGCGTCCTGTAGGATCGCGCGCGCGACGCGGATCTCCTCCTCAAGCTCGCCCGTGATGCTCACGCGCATCGTATCGCCGATCCCCTCCATCAGAAGCGCGCCCAGCGCGATCGCGCTCTTGATACTCGCGTGAAATTTCGTCCCCGCCTCGGTCACGCCTAGATGAAAAGGATACTCGCATAGCGGGCGCAACGCGCGATACGCAGCCACCGTGCTCGGCGCGTCCGAAGTCTTAAGCGAGATCGCGATGTCGCTAAAGTCCTCATCCTGCAGCAGCGCGGCGTTATACAGCGCGCTTTGCACCATCGCCTCTACGCTGCGGCCGTACTTTTGCTCAAACTGCTCCTCCAAAGAGCCCAAATTTACGCCGATGCGGATAGGCAAGCTGCGAGCTTTGCACGCGCGCACGACCTCTTTAATACGCTCCTTGCCGCCGATATTGCCGGGATTTATACGGATGGCATCGACAAACTCCGCGACCTGCAGCGCCAAGCGAAAATTAAAATGGATGTCCGCTACGATGGGAAGCGGCGAGCTTTTTTTGATACGTGCGAGCGCGTCCGCATCCGCTTTATCGAGCACAGCGCAGCGCACGATGTCGCAGCCCGCGAAATACAGGCGGTTTATCTGCTCTAGCGTGCCCTCCACGTCCTTCGTTTTAGAAAAGCTCATCGACTGCACGGAGATGGGCGCGCCGCCGCCGATTTTGACGGAGCCGACGGAGATTTGGCGGGTCGGATAGCGATTTTTCAAATTTAAGCCTTTAGAATTTTTTGCGCTATTTTATTCAAAACGGGGTTAAAATTTAATAATTCGCGTTTGCCAGCCGCCGTAGAATTTCGCCTACAGAATTTCACCTATTAAATTTTGCTTTTACGCTTGCAAAAAATTTCATTTCGCCGCGAAATTTGAGCGAATAGAGTTCTATAAAATTCCGCCATCTAATAAAATTCTAAAAATTCCGGTAGCAGGCGAAACTCTACAAAATTTGATGGCAAGTAAAATTTAATAAACCACACAGCCAAGCAAAATGCCGCAAACTTGGCAGGCAAGCGAAGTCCTACAATGTAAAATTACGAAATTAAGCTTTTAAAATTTCGGCGAAATTTCAACCGCAGTATCGTCGCAGCGCTCACTCGCGCAAAACGAGTGCAGTCTGGTTTATCCTAGCAGCGCGGCATGCAGCTGTGAATTTCAAAGCCTGTAAATGAAATATGAAAATTCTATCTTTAATTGCAGCATTAGGGCATTGTTTCGCACGGCGGCAAAGCCGAAAAAACGTCAGCCGTTCGTGTTTGCACACCGCGCCAGTATCGCGATCTTATAGAGGCAGCAAAATTTAAACCGCCTACGCATATAAATTGCGCCGGCGTGCCGCCTAGGCTAGCGCACTAGCTCCATATTCACCTTGACCCTGCTCATCTTGTCCTGCAGCATATCCATCACCGACTCATTGCGCGACGAAGCGTCATCCGTCGGGGCTTCGTGCTGCTGCCACTTGCTTTTCGGCGCGGCAGGACCCCACTGCGACGAAAATATCAGCCCGCGCTTTTTCTCGGTCTCAGGCGCAGGCTCGTAAGGCTGTGGAGCGGGCTTCGCCCAACGCTCATCATAACGCATCGCAGCACCTTGCCCTAGCGCATTACCCCGCTTTGGCGACGACATCTTACTAAGCGCGCTACCGCTAGGGCACCCTATCGCACGGCTAGAGCGAGCAGATGTGGGAAGATAGGGCGCGCGGGCATTTTGACGAGCCGTATATTTCGTGGCGCTCGAATGAGATGCAGCTGTATGCCCCATAGCGCCAGAACGAGTTGCACTATAGACGCGGAGAGCTTGCGGCTGTGCAATTCGAGTCGTCGTTAATTTTCGAGCTTGTGCGTCTACGGTTTTGCCGGTCTGTTCATCCGCGCCTCCGTGAGTTTGTGCGCTTGCATTTCTCCGCATATCTGTGCCTCTGTAAGTTTGCGCAGTATCGCGAGCGCTTGGCGCCTCGTCCTCATAGATACGGGTCTTTGACAAACGCATCAGCGTCGCAACTAGACTCTTGCTAGCTTCATTCTGGCTGCTTGATTGATTAGCCGGGCGCCTAGGTGCTTTATTTCTCGCAGAATGCGATACGAAATTTTGCCCAGAATTTTTAGTAAAATTTTTCGCGCTTTTTTGCGTGGAATTTTTAGCGGAATTCCTAGATGCACGCGTATTTTTTGCGAGCCTGGAATTTGAAAGGCTTTTAGCATTTGCAGGTTTTTTAGCATGCGGCTCGGCAGAGGATTTCACCGAAATATTTTTACTCAGATGATCTTTGGCTCGCAGATTTTGAGATGAAATTTTAGATTTATGGTTTTGCTGCGCAGCAAAAGCGCCAGAAAAGCTCGTCAAAATGAACGCAATTAAAAAAATACGAGCTAAATTTTTCATCGTTTTCCTTTCCATGGATTTTAGGCGAAATTTAGCAAAGCTTAGATTAAGCCGCGTTAAATTTAATAAGTGAGGCTATGAAATTTCAGCTCTAATTCCAAGCCGTATCGCCAAACAAAAGGCTAAGCTTTAAAAATTCAGCAGCTAGGATTCTGTTTGGCAATAGAATTTTATCACACTAAAAATATGACGCCACGAAAAAATTTTATCTTGTAAGTGTTTAGGTGGGATAGCTGAAAATTTTAAAGTTTTAGATTCTGCGCTTAAATTTTGAGTGGCAAGTCAGAATTTAAGGTAAAAAGCAAGCTCAGATAAAGCTTTTAAATTAAAGGATAATGCAGCAAAACCGTAAATTTGCGGTGAGATACGAAATTTGCGAGATCATGCAGTGACTAAAAATCACACCACTTAATCGCTAATTCATAATAAATCGCCGCGCCTTAGACATATCCAAAACGCGGCACATATCATTATGGCGGCGTATAGCTACAACATCGCCGCACATAAGGTATTGCGGGGGCACCGTAAAATCTCACAGCGCCACAGCAAGGCGTATAGGAGCGCCGAATGACGCTCCTATGGGGCTACATCATTCCGCCCATACCGCCCATTCCGCCCATATCAGGCATTGGAGGCATTGCAGGTTTCTCCTCTTTGATCTCGCTTACGGTCGCTTCGGTCGTTAGAAGCAGGCTTGCGACAGAGACCGCGTTTTGAAGCGCAATACGCTCGACCTTGACCGGATCGATGATGCCAGCTTCAAACATATTGACGTACTCGCCATTTGCGGCGTTGAAACCAAATTTTTTGTCTGAGCCTTGCTCGACCTTATTAGCTACGACGCCTGCATCAAATCCCGCATTCTCTGCGATCTGGCGAAGCGGAGCGAAAAGCGCGCGCTTGACGATGTCCGCGCCGATAAGCTCGTCGCCGCTTAGAGCTAGTTTTACGCTAAGTCCCGCTCTGATTAGCGCAGCGCCGCCGCCGATTACGATACCCTCGTCTACGGCTGCTTTGGTTGCGTTTAGAGCGTCGTCCACGCGGTCTTTTTTCTCTTTCATCTCGGTTTCGGTCGCAGCGCCTACTTTGATGACCGCGACGCCGCCGCTAAGCTTAGCCATACGCTCTTGAAGCTTCTCTTTGTCGTAATCGCTCGTAGTCTCGGCGATCTGAGCCTTAATCTGCAAAACGCGCGCGTCGATATCTTTTTTCTTGCCCGCGCCGCCTACGATAGTGGTGTTGTCTTTGTCGATCACGATGCGCTCGGCTTGTCCGAGATCAGCCATAGAGGCGCTTTCTAGCGTTCTGCCAAGCTCCTCGCTAATGACGGTGCCGCCCGTTAAAATCGCGATATCTTCAAGCATCGCCTTTCTGCGATCGCCAAATCCAGGGGCTTTGACCGCGGAGATGTTTAGCACGCCGCGAAGTTTATTTACGACCAAGGTCGCAAGCGCCTCACCCTCGATATCCTCGGCGATGATTAGAAGCGGTTTGCCGCTTTTTTGAACCTGCTCCAAAACCGGTAGCAGATCTTTTAAATTCGTAATTTTCTTATCGAATAGCAAAACTAGCGGCGAGCTAAGCTCAACTAGCATTTTTTCTGCATTTGTGATGAAATACGGGCTTAGATAGCCGCGATCAAATTGCATTCCCTCGACTACGGTTAGCTCGTCATTGATCGATTTTGCCTCTTCGACGGTGATGACGCCGTCTTTGCCGACCTTCTCCATTGCATCCGCGATCAGATCGCCGACGGAGCTGTCGTTATTAGCAGAGATCGTAGCGACTTGAGCGATCTCTTTTTTGCCGCTTACTTTTTTAGATGATTTTTTTAGCTCCTCGATAACCGCAGCGCTAAATTTATCCATACCGCGTTTAACCTCGATAGGATTTGCGCCCGCAGTTACGTTGCGTAGGCCTTCTTTAAAGATCGCGTGAGCTAGCACGGTAGCTGTAGTAGTGCCATCTCCTGCTTGATCGTTGGTTTTACTCGCTACTTCGCGCACCAAAGAAGCGCCCATATTCTCGAGCGTATCTTTTAGCTCGATCTCTTTAGCCACGCTCACGCCGTCTTTTGTGATCGCAGGAGCGCCGAAGCTCTTTTGGATTAAGACATTGCGACCGCGAGGTCCCATCGTAACTTTTACAGCGTCGTTTAGCTTCCTAACGCCCGCGTAAAGCTTGTTTCTTGCGTCATCTGAAAAAATAATCTCTTTTGCCATTTTCAATCCTTTTTATTTAATTATGCCTAAAACATCTTCTAAATTTAAGATAAGATATTTCTTATCATCTAAGCTAATCTCGCTACCTGCGTATTTTACAAACGCTACGGTATCGCCATTTTTGACGCCTTCACATTCGCTGCCGACGGCTACGATTTTGCCGGTCGAAGGCTTCTCTTTTGAAGCATTGTCGGGGATGATGATGCCCGAAGCGGTCTTTTTGGTCTCCTCCTCGCGCTCAATTAGAACGCGCTTGCCAAGTGGTTGAAATTTCATTTCAGTCCTTTCTTTGATTTGTGATTTCTAAAATTGGCACTCAATGTGCTTGAGTGCTAAGATTATATGCAAAATTTAAAATCTTGTCAATAGTTTATGAAAAATTTTTATAAAACTTTAGTGATTTAAACTCAAGTATTGAGATTTCAAACGTTAAATTTTAAGGGCTATAATACCCTCAAATTTTAAATTTTAAGGGGACGAAATGAAAATTTTCGGCATAATCGCAGGAATTTTAATCCTGCTTATCGTAGGCGCGGGCTGCCTATTTTTCAGCGATTTTGGCAACAATCTTACCAAGCCTTACATAGAAAATTTGATCAAAGAAAAAAGCGGCCTTGACGTGAAGCTTGAGAAATTCGATCTAAATTTCGGCGATCTGGACATCAGCGCCAACGTAAATGACGCTGCAAACGTAAACGTAAAGGGCAAATACTCGCTTTTTGCGCGCTCTTTCGATCTTAGCTACGACGCAAACGCGCACGATCTAGCCAAGCTCGGCATAAAGATTGACGAAGGGCTGAGCCTTAAGGGGCAAATTTTGGGCGATCTTAGTAAATTCGGCATCAACGGTAGCGGGCGGATTTTTGATAGCAACGTAAAATTTTTAGCAAATTTAAAAGACCTTAAGCCGCTTGATCTGCAAATCGACGCTAAAGCTCTAAACGTCGAAAAAGCCCTTGCCGTGGCTTCGCTGCCGATCTACGCAAAAGGAAATATCGACGTGCTCTCGGATATCAAGGCTAGCAGCGGCGGCGCAGAGGGCAACGCGAGCATCAAAAGTTCAAATTTGATCCTAAACGAATCTGTGTTTAAAGATATGAATATCTCCATCCCAAAGGGCGTGCAGATCATGCTAAACTCGGACATCACGGCGCAAAATGACGTCCTGCGAGCAGCAAGCAAGATCGATTCGACGCTGGGCAAGATCAGCGCCGAAAAATCGGAATTTGATCTGAAAAGCAAAACTTTAAATTCCGATTTTAATCTAAATTTACCGGATCTAGCGAAGCTCGAGAGCCTGCTTGGGCGCAAAATTTCTGGCGACGTTAAAGCAAACGGAAATTTAAAGACCGATTTTTCTACGCTTGAGCTTTTAAACTCGCAAATTTCAGCATTTAAAGACGCGCTTAAAGCAGATGCTGGAGCCAAATACGATCTTAAAAACAAAAACGGCGAGCTGTCCGCGAAGCTAAACACAAACGATCTAGCCGCGCTGCAAAACGTCCTGGGAGTGAAGCTGCAAGGCAAGGCAAACGGCGAGCTTAGCGCGGCTCTAGCGCAAAATGAGCTTAAAAATCTAAACTTAAATTTAAACGCTATGGGCGGCAACCTGAATGCGAGCGGAAATTTAAGCGATCTAAAGCTTAAGGCGAGCAATCTAAATCTGGCCGTGCTTTCGGCTCTGTTTTACGGCAACGCGATCGGAGAGGGCACGATAAACGGCGATGCGAAGTTAAGCTTAAAAGATAGCATCAACGGCACTGCGCAAATTTCGCTCGCTAACGGCGTGATTTTTAAGAAATTTTTAGACGGCGCGACGGGCAAGAGCTTCCCGAGCGATCTAAAAGCGGACGCACAGGCGCAGACAAATATCAAAAACTCAGTCGCGACCTTTAGCGCTAGCGCAAACTCCGACCTGGCGCAGCTTCAAAGCTTAAACGGCACCTACGAGCTCAAAAACAAAGCGCTTAAGGCAAACTACGCGCTGCTGATCCCGAGCCTGCAGCGACTAGAGTTTTTCTTAAATCGTAGACTAAACGGCAAGATCGCAGCTACCGGCGAGCTTTCGCACGACGGCAAGAGCCTGTTTGCGACCATAAATTCCAAAGTCGCGGGCGGCGAGCTAAACGGACAGATCGCGGGTGATGAGGTAAGCTTTAAAATTCAAAATTTCATCGTCAAAGAGCTTACGACGCTTCTAAATATCGATCACGTTTACGACGGCACGGGCAATGCAAATCTTACGTATAATACTAGCTCGCACGGCGGCAAATTCGACGCGATCATCAACAACGGCCGCCTTCCTAGCGGCGGACTGATCGATAAAATCGGTAAAATTTTAGGCCGCGATCTAGGCGGCGAGGTCTATAACGATGCCAAAGTAAACGGCACGATCAAGCAAAATTTAATCAATTTCAACGCCGATATGAGCGCGCAAAAAAGCAAGCTAAACGTCACCGGCGGCACGCTGGATAGCAAAACGGGCGCGATTTCGGTGCCGGTTAAAGCAAATATCGAAAAGACCGATCTTGAAATAAACATCACCGGCACGATCAAAGAGCCGAAATACAATATTCAATCGGACTATCTAAAGGGTAAGCTCGACAAGCAGATCGGCAAGGGCATCGACAAGCTTTTCGGTGTGAAAAAGGACGATAACAGCAGCAAAAACGACGCGAAAAAGGAGAAATCAGACGTGGTTAAGGGGCTGATAAATGGGCTATTTTAGCCCATCCGCCCCCATTTGACGTTTGGAATTTATGGATACTGCTAAACGAGCGCGAGATTTAAAATTTTGAAATTTTGAAATCTCGCGCAGTTTAAATTTTAAAATTTTATGCAGTTTAAAATTTAGAATTTTGCGCTTGCCGGCGCAGCCGAAGCCTAAAAATTTTAAAGCAGGACGCGCACTACTTATCAAAATTTTAAACCCTACTAAGATCTGTATTTTAATAGCGCTTCAAATTTAACACTGCAAATTTATCCTGCTCGCGCCGCTACCCGCAATGAAAATGCACGCCGCAAGCCTAGCGCCTTTTAAAATGCTTCGTATCGATACTGCGCGCCGTGTTTTCAGGCTATCCGATGCTAATTAAAATTTCGCGGCGCAATGTTTATTGCAGTTGGCGCCATGCTTGATAAAATTTACCCGCCATAATCGCAAGAAAAATGAGCGTCAAAGCTCCAAATATCGTAGCTGTAAATTTATCATCCGTCGTAGCGTATTTGTCATATCTGAATTTCATCAGATACTCGCGCTGCGGCGGATCGACGCTCGCATTATAATCCAAAAATAAAACTTGATATGCCGTGCCGCGACCCTGAAACGGAAACGGACGGCTTTGATACCAAGCTTTAACTCGCTTGCCTTCCAGCCATTCGTATGCGATTAGCGAGATAGAAGGCTTAATATTTACGCCTTGCCACTCGTCCGCTCCTGAGCGCTTAAAATTAGCTTCAACAATTGCCGCATTGAGCAAAATTTTATTTTTATAAAAGGAGGTTAAGTTATCCGTATCGCCATTTAAAAAGACTTTGATAAATTTGCGCTCATCCGTAAAAATCTGCATATATTCGCGCCCATCATCGCTTCCGACATCCATGATTATTCCATTTGCGATTTTCAGATCATCTAAGCTTTTAGGATTCAAGCTAAAAAGAAATCCGTACCACATCGCCGCCAAATAAAATGCGATCATAAATAGATCGAACTTGCGATCTAAGTTATACCAAATTTCGCCGAGCTTCATCGATCATTACATTGTAAGTTTCGCTGCAAGATACGGAATTTTACAGTTTTTATTATCGCGGGCTATGCTGCATCGCAAGCGCCTCCATCGCCCCGACGGGCAGAAATAGCACTACGCCCACGATTACCACTGGTATAGCCACGATGATGCCTAGCGTATCCAATAGGGCGTTGCCCTCGCAGCGTTCAGGCCTAACCTCGATGTTTGCCGGAATCGGAGAGCGCAGCCTATCGCTTGGCTTCATTATTTCGCTAAGATTTTTGATCTGTACGACGCGCGCATCGAAGTAGAAAATCGCTTCTATCTCGCCTTTTTTCTCATCGATTTCGATGCGGTTCGCTAGAGCTTTGATTTTGGCGACGTCTGCTCCTGCGGCAGAGTTTAAAAAAGCACTGAAGCTACCGCGCGCCTCGCCGTTTTTAGCATCGGTTACTTCGATCTGTACAAACTCGCGCTTAAGC
>CAJPSJ010000004.1 GCA_905373295.1 uncultured Campylobacter sp.
CATGCGAGCGGAATTTTGCATGCAAACGCCGCACGTTTTACTTTAAATTTAGCGCGGCGGGCTTTAAAATTTTAAATTTACCGCCTCCGCACTCTGTTTATCGCAAGATCTGTGCCGCTCGCCAAACTTATATCCGCGAAGCAAATCTCGCGCCGAAATAAAATTTCATCTAGCTCGCAAAATACGCGGCGCATAAAATTTTATCACTTGTTTTTCTGAAAGTACGCATCCACGCCGTTTGCGATGCCTTGGGCGATGCGGTCTTGATAGGCGCTTTTGCCTAAATTTTTACCCTCCTGCGGGTGCGTGATGTAGCCCATCTCCACGAGCACCGCGGGCATCGTAGCGCCCACCAGCACCCAAAACGGCGCCTCGCGCACGCCTCCGTCTCTGCTTGAGAAGCTCTTTTTAACCGAGCTTAGCATATAGCTTTGAATATCGATGGCAAGCTTGTTTGAGGATATTATCTTCTCGCGATTTAAGAAATTTAAAAAGGTCTGCTTTGAAAAGGTATTCATATCCTCCAAATCGCCCCTATTTTCGAGCGCGGCGGCGTTTTTACTGCGTTCGCTTCTAGCCGGGCTTAAAAAAAAGGTCTCCACACCGCTCATTTTAAGTGCTGAGCTAGCGTTAGGAGCGGCGTTTGCGTGGATCGAAATAAACATATCAGCATTTCTTTTAGCGGCGAAAGCGGTGCGCGACCTTAAATTTATAAACACGTCGGTGCTGCGCGTATAAAGCACCTTGTATCCGCGCTTGGTAAGCAGCGCACCGAGCTTTTTGGATGTGGCTAGCACGACATTTTTTTCCTTTAGCCCGTTTCCGACCGCGCCAGAATCGCTGCCGCCGTGACCGGGGTCGATTACGATGAGCTTGCCCTTAGTGGATTTGTAAATTTTACCGGCGGCCACGGAGACCGATTTGGCGCCCCCTGATTCCTCTATCGTGCTGATTTGCGGCTCGCTATCTTGCTCGCGTTTGCGATTGCGCCCTGATTTTTGATCCTTATTTTTTTCTGCGCGCGCGGATTTTGCGGACTTGGAGCTTTCGACGGCGCTTAAAATCATTAAATTTTCGTCGATCTGCACGCTAGCGTTAAATTTTTTCTCGTCGCTAAGCACGACGCGCACGGTCTTGTCGTTGTATTGCGAGACGCGCACATCGCTAACGAAGCTATCTTTAAACCGCGTTTTTTGTGACTTTTGCCGCGCGCTAAAATCAATCACGAAGCGAAAATTATCGCTACTTGCGATCGTAAAATCTTTATAATCGCCGAGCTTTAGATCGCGGTTAAACTCAAGCACGATCTCATCCCCATCGCCGCGCAGCGATGCTAGAGCGAGTTTGGCATCGGGGGCGGATTTTTTTACGCTGCTTTTGCGAAGCTCAGAATCTAATCGCTCGGTCGCAGCACTATCCGCAGAATTATGCGCTTGCGAGGAATTGTTAGTTTCTACGGGATTTTCGCTTGAATCATAAGCCTCCGTATCGTCCGTAGAGTTTTTTGTGTTGTCTGCTCCGCGGGGCCTAGTGGAGCGTAAAAACTCCAAATCCTCGCTAGATAGTGAGCTTAGATCGGCTTCTTCTGGCGCGCGCGTCTTTTTAAGATTTTTGGAAGTGGAATTTTTTGAATTCTTAGAATTTTTGGAGGCGGAGGCTTTGGGGCTATGCGCTAAATTTGAAGCGTTTTTCTCGTCCGAGCTTTTGGAATTTTTTGCGTTTTCATCTTTGAGCTTTTTAGAATTCGTGCTGCTATCGCTTGCTTTGCCCTGTAATTTGGCTAGCGCAGATTCATAAGGCGAGGAGTCGAGTCCTAAATTTTTCGAGCTGTAAACCAGCCTCTTTAGCGCTTTGATGCGAACCTCTTTATCGGACGCGCCTTGGTAGAGCGATTTTAGCTCCTTGTGCAGCGAGCGCTTGTAATTTGGCGTAGCTACGATGAAATCCTTGTCGAATTTCGCAAAAAACACCTCGCTGGAAGCTCCAAATGCCAATACGCAGCTAAAAGCCGCGATTAGAAAAATTTTAACTATCTTCGCCATTTACAAGTTTTTCTATCAATTCCTTCACGGATATTATTTCGTTTAATCGCCATCCGTTCGCACCCGTGAAAAACAGACCGCTTTGCGTTTTGCCCAGATATGCGTCGCTTAGGCGGTCTGCGATGCAGTATCCTACGGCGTTAGCGCCTTTGCCGCGCTCGCATGGGCTTACGCAGTTGCTGATACAGCGGATCTTAGGCGCCGTGCCTGCGGCGATCATATCTTGCAGATTGGTATGAATGCCGCGCGCGGGATAGCCTACGGGCGATTTTAGAAGCTCGATATCTTCTTTTTTGGCGTTAAGAAGCACCTGCTTAAATTCCTCCGCGGCGTCGCATTCAAAGGTGCCGATGAAGCGCGTACCCATCTGCACGCCATCCGCGCCCAAAGATTTCACGCGATCGATGTCGCTCTTATCCCAAATTCCGCCTGCGACAAATAGTGGGAAGCTGCCCCATTGCGAGATTTCTGCTTTTACTTGCGGGATTAGATTATCCAGCGCAAACGCCGGATCGCCGCACTGCTCGTAGGTAAAGCCCTGATGTCCGCCGCTAAGAGGGCCTTCGAGCACTACGGCGTCCGGGATACGGTCATAGCGCTGCTTCCAGCGTTTGGCGATGATCTTAAGAGCCTTAGCGGAGGAGACGATAGGCACGAGTGCAACGTCCGGGAAATCGGCCGTAAATTCCGGCAGATTGGTAGGAAGCCCGGCGCCGCTAATGATGATGTCGATACCCGCCTCGCATGTGTTGCGCACGATGCGCTCGTAGTCGTTCGCTGCGCACATTACGTTCATCCCTAAAGGTGCATTGCCGCAAATTTTACGGGCGTTTTGCACGATGGCAAAAAGCGCCTCTTTGCTATAAAAATTCTCGCTTTGATAGGGTCTGCCATCGAGCGATTTTTTGGCAAATTTAAGATTTTCGTAATAGCCGGTGCCGACCGAGCTAATGACGCCTAGACAGCCGTTTAGGCTGACATTGCCGGCTAGCTTGTCCCAGCTGATACCAAGTCCCATGCCGCCTTGAATTATCGGGTGCGCAATCTCGTGTTTGCCTATTTTTATACTCATTAATCCACCTTTAATTTAGCGAATTTCTTCTTTCCTACTTGGAGTGTATATTCGCCCGAGCTAAGCTGAAGCTGCTCGTCTAAAATTTTATTTTGATCGATACTGACGGCGTTTGATTTTATCAGCCTGCGCGCATCCGAGCTAGAGACTGCGAGCTTGCAGCTGATGAGCGCCTTTACGATCCATGCAGGCGAGCTTACGTGATATTCCTTGATCTCGCTAGGAAGCTCGCCGGCGCCGTGGACGCGGTCAAATTCCTGCTTAGCCTCAAAGGCGGTGTTTTCGTCATAAAATTGCGTGACGATCTCGGAGGCAAGCTCCTCTTTAACCGCCTTAGGATGGATCGAGCCATCCGCCACAAAGCCTTTTATTAGCTCAATATCTTCGCTGCTTTTTTGGCTTAGTAGATTATACCAATCCCACATTAACGCATCGCTGATACTCATCACCTTGCCGTACATATCATGAGGCGTATCGGTTACGCCGATGTAGTTGCCTAAGCTCTTGCTCATCTTATTCGCGCCGTCGGTACCTACCAAAAGCGGCATCATCACGACACTTTGTTCTTTGCCGACATCATAAATTCTTTGTAGCTGGCGACCCATTAAAAGATTAAATTTCTGATCGGTGCCGCCGAATTCTATATCGCATTTCATGCAAACACTGTCGTATCCCTGCAGTAGCGGATACATAAATTCGCTGATGCTGATCGGCTGCTCGGCCTTGTAGCGCTTCTCGAAGTCGTCGCGCTCGAGCATCCTGGCAACATTAAAAGTGCTTGATAGCTCGATCATACCGCTAGCACCCAGGCGGTTGGTCCATTCGGAGTTAAACATCACCTTAGTTTTTGCGGGATTTAGAATTTTAAAGACCTGCTGCTCGTAGGTTTTGGCGTTTTGAAGCACGACTTCGCGCGCTAGCTTTTTACGAGTCTCGCTCTTGCCCGTAGGGTCGCCGATTTGAGCGGTAAAATCGCCGATTAGAAACTGCACGATCGCGCCGTGGTTTTGCAAAAATGCAAGTTTATTTAGCACGACGGCGTGACCTAGGTGCAGATCCGCAGCAGTGGGATCCATGCCGATTTTGACGTAAAAGACCTCGCCGCTGTCGTAATAGCGCCTAATCAGTGCCTCAATCTGCTCTTCGCCGATGATCTCCGCGACGCCGCGCTTAAAATTTCCCATAATGCCTTGAATGTCAGCCATTTGCTCTCCCTTATTTAGTTTTTATATACGTCCGTAAGCGATACGAAATCCACGATTTTAAAGCGGTTTTTGAGTTTATCTTTAATCTCCGTGGAGTCTAAATTTTCGTTTAGCTCGATGATGATCTCAAAATAATCCGACGTCGTTTCACTATTTTCGTTGAGGCTTATCGACACTAGATCGACCTCGAGCTTGACTAAATAGTTCAAAAACGTCGCCAGCGAGCCGCGCTTGTTTTCTAAATTTAATATGATCTTATAGCGGTGCGGCGCATTGCGCGTCCATTTTACGAAGATCATCTCATCGGTTTTGATTAGCTCGCTTGCACGTTCGCACAGCTTATGATGCACCGTCACGCCGTGTCCGTTGCGAAAGCCGATGATGTCGTCGCCACGCTTTGGGTTGCAGCAGTAATCAAATTCAACCTCGTCGATTTTAAAATTTGAATACACCACGATGTTGTCAAATTTTTGCTTCTCGATCTCATACTTGCTGCGAAATTTCATATTGAAAAATTTCTCTTTGAGTGGGTATTTTTTCAGCGCATTTACGACGTCTTTTAAAAATACCGAGTCATAGGCTGCTTTGCCGATCTTTTTGCTTAAATTTTCTTTTTCGAGCCAGCTTAGAATGCTCTCCTTGCTCGTCGTAAAGATCGCGCATAAAATTTTAATCGCTACTTCAAAATTTATATCTCTGATCTTTTGCTTGCAAAACGCCTTTATCGTTGCGCGCGCCTTGCCGGTTTTGACCGAGCTTAGCCAACTGCAGCGGTAGTGTGGCTCGCTTCCGGTGATGATATGAACGATATCTCCGTTTTTAAGCTCCGTTAATAGCGGCACCTTGACGCGGTTTATAAAGGCCTCGGTCGCTTTTAAGCCCACTTGAGAGTGTATCTCGTAGGCGTAATCAAGCGCCGTAGCGCCGCGCGGCAATGTAAAAATTCCGCCCTTGGGCGAATACACGGCGATATCCTCGACGTAGAGGCTGTCCTTGGCGTATTCGTAAAGATCCTCGGCGTTGGCGTCGTCCTCTTCCTGCATGCCGATGTCGTTTAGCCAATCAAGCTTCGGATTGATCGAGCCGCTATATTTATACTTCCAGTGTGCGGCGACGCCGAATTCTGCGGTGTTATGCATATCGAAGGTGCGGATCTGTACCTCTACGATCATACTTTCGTTAAAAACGGTCGTGTGGATCGTCTGATATCCGTTCTGCTTCGGTAGTGCGATGTAATCCTTAAAGCGCGATATGAGCGGATTAAATTTAGTATGGATGATGCCAAGAGCCAAGTAGCAATCCATCGGCTTTTGCACGATGATGCGGATAGCCAAAAGATCAAGCACCTCCTCGATCGAAATTCCTTTGCGCTGCATCTTTAAAAAGATCGAGTAGTAGTGCTTCATCCGCTTTTGGATCTCAAAGCTGCCCTCACTAAAGCCGTTTGAAAGCATATACTCCTTGATCTTTTCGCTAAATTTGCTCAAGCTCATCTGAAGCTGCTGCTTATGCTCCTCGACGTAATCGGCGATCGCCGCGTATTCTTTGGGCATGACGTATTTAAAGCTAAGATCCTCAAGCACGTTTTTGATCGATGAAATTCCAAGCCTGTGCGCGATCGGCGCATAAACCAAAAGCGTCTCCTCGCCGATGCGTTTTTGTTTATCGGGGCGGAGTGCGTCTAGGGTTAGCATATTGTGCAGCCTATCGCAGAGCTTTACGACTAGGACGCGCTGATCGTTAATGGAGATCATCAGCATCCTGCGGAAGGTAAGCGCCGTGGTGCGAAGCTTAGCGTTACTATCGCCGGATGGGGCTAATTTATCCTCTCTGATGTTTACGATTTTAGTAAGCCCTTCTACGATTTTGGCTACTTCGTCGCCGAATCTTTGTCTAACCTGCTCGATGCTGTAATCTGTATCCTCTACTACGTCATGCAATAGCGCAGATATTACCATCGCGTCGTCTCCGCCCATAAAGGCTACGAAGCAGGCGACTAAAAGCGGGTGTATCGCATACGGCTCGCCGCTTTTGCGAAACTGCCCGTCGTGTTGCGCGATGCATAAATTTATAGCATCCACTAGCAGTGGAGTGGGCTCTTTTAGATTATAAAGCAGCTGCTTGGCGCTTTGAATGTCTTTGGTATCGACGACATCGTCGATGAGACTTTCTAGGAAGTTATCATTAATCCTTGTCAACGATTCCATCTAATGCGATCTTACCTTCGGCTAGTTCCAAGATTGCTATATCGGCAAATTTCATCCTGCGAGTATCTACGTTCTCTATTAACGGCGGTTCGCCCGCAGCTAGCTGCTCGGCGCGTTTGCTTATCATCAAAGATAGCTTGTATCTGTCTCCGCCGGTTACTTTTAAGGCCTTAGCTACTATTTGTTCGGTTCTCATCAATTCTCCTTAAATTTTAAATTTCAGTTTTTTACGATCGAGCAGGAGCTTAGATCTCCGCCATCGACGATTTTGTATAAATTTCCGCTCTTAAACATATTGCACACGATGATCGGAAGCGCATTATCTTTGGCAAGCGCGATAGCCGTATCATCCATCACCCTGATGTTGTCGTGCAGGGCTTGATCGTAAGTGACTTTGGAAAGCAATTTGGCGTCTTTAAATTTTTGCGGATCCTTGTCGTAGATCCCCATTACCTTGGTGGCTTTTATGATAGCGTCGGCTCCGATCTCGATCGCGCGGAGAGTACCCGCAGTATCGGTCGTAAAGAAAGGATTTCCGGTGCCCGCGGCAAAGATCACGACGCGACCTTTTTCGAGGTGCCTTTTAGCGCGGCCAATGATGAAGGTCTCGCAGATCGCTTCCATCTTTATCGCGCTTTGCACGCGCACGTCCATACCTGCGTATTCTAGTGCCTCTCTCATCGCGATTGCGTTGATGACGGTCGCTAGCATGCCCATATGATCGCCGCTGGTGCGTTTGATGATACCGCTAGCTGCGGCGCTTACGCCTCTTATGATGTTGCCGCCGCCGATTACGATGCCTACTTCGATGCCGCCCTCTACGAGTTGCTTGATCTCTTTGGCGATAAATTTTAAAATTTCGCTGTCGATCCCAAAGCCGTTCTCTCCCGCTAGCGCTTCACCCGAAAATTTTACGAGTATGCGATTGTATTTAGCCATAAATTTAGCTCCTAATAAAATTTTAAAATATTATCCAAAAGTCGTTTAAAAATAACTTTTTAGGCTATTTTAGATGATCTTTAAGGCGGTTTATCCAGATCTTTTTCGGAGCGATTATCTCGCTAGCGCTGCCGTTTACGGCGTGATAGATCAATGTGCCGTGCAAGCTCGCGTAGTAGCGGATTATGAGGCGCTGCAAATAGGGCTCGTAGCTCGGCACGAACCAGCCGTTATTGCTGATTGCTACGACGTATTTGGGCGAGCCCTCGTAAAGTTCCGCGCGCGTAGCCTCGTAGCAAACGGCGCTTCTTACGCTTTGCCCGCCAAGCTCGTAGTCGCTAAAGCCGCTAGCCGTCGAAAAATCGGTCGCGCCGCCTAACAGCACGCGGTTTATGAAATTTCGCGCGAATTCAGGCAGCGGTACCATTTCGCCAAACGGCACCAAAATATGCTTATCGAAGCGGCTCATTTCCCCGTTTGCAAAAAGATAGGCACTGTTGTAAAATTTCCCGTTCTCATACGCTTCCGCACCCGCTACGATCGTAATTGCGCGCGATTTTTCCTTTAGAGCTTCAACTAGCACGTTTTCTAAATTTAGCGGCATCGCAAAGGCGCTCTCGGGCAAAATTATCGCGTCTTGCCCCGCTGCGATGGCATCATCGATGCGGGCTAAATTTGCCAACGCGGCGGATAAAATTTTATCTTTCGCCCAGATGTCGTGCTGCGAAATGTCGGTGTTTGCGAGTAAAATTTTAATCGGCAGCGGCGTGGGCTCTTTTTGGCTGAATTGCAGTGCGCAGATCAAAAACGCCGTGAAAATTAGGGCATTAAATTTAGACGCAACTCCACGCTTGCGTAGATATAAAATCGCGCAAAGCCCCGCTAAAATCAGAGCCAGCGCGCTAAGATCGGCTCTGAAAATTCCATGGCTTAGCAGCAGTTCAAAATTTAACCAATCAAAGCCGAAAGGATGGATAAATTTTAGAATTAAAAGGCAGGCAGCGCGCAAAACCGGCGCGTCAAAGATCGCAAAGATGCGGAAAATAAAGGCATAAACGAGACAAATTCCAAGAATTTCAAGTGGAATCAGAAATGCGAGATTGAAATAGATCAGGCTGAAACTGATCCAGTGCATCCACAGCGCGCCGATAAAAAATCCGCACCAAAACCACTCCGCCTTGCTTGCTTTTAGCAGATAAAAAAGTGCCGCTATCGCAATTAGAGGCGAGAAAAATTCCGCCGCCAAGGCGATTAAACCGTCAAATTTAGAGCTTAAAATTTCTACAAAAATAAAATTTGAAAGCGCAAGGGCAAGAACAAAGCCTTTATTTATGTAACTTAATGTAAAATAGCTACTTTTTAAATTTCTAATGAAGGAAACACATGGAACAAGGAAACTTCTTTGCATCAATCCTGCCTATCGTCGTAATCTTTGCGATTATGTATTTTTTGATTATCAGACCGCAGCAAAAGCAGGCCAAGGATCATAAAGCGATGGTCGATGCGCTCGGCAAAGGCGATAAGATCATAACTAGCGGTGGCATAAAATGCACGGTCGTGAAAACAAATAATGATTTTATCACAGTTAAGCTTAACGATGAGGTCATGGTTGAGCTGGATAAACAATTTGTGGCAAGAAAATTAGATGAGCAGTAAAATTTCATACCGTCTGCTGATCTTTTTGGCTGCGGTTATTTTTTCGGCGATTTTTGCCGCGCCTTCGATCTTTCAGACCGAAAAGGGAAGCAAGATAAACTTGGGTCTGGATCTGCAAGGCGGGCTTCACATGCTGCTCGAGGTTAAAAGCGACGAGGCGGTCGTTTCGAAGATAAAATCGATCGCCGCTAGCGTTAATTACGCCGCCAAGCGCGATGATCTGCTGATGGACGGGCTAAAATTGGAAGGCGATTCGTTCGAGTTTGAAATTTTAGACGCGGACGAGGCTTCTAAATTTGATGCGATTCTACATAACGCCGCAAGCGGACTGGACATTCAAAAATCGGGCGAAAAATATCGCGTCACGCTAACGCCCGAGGAGATTGAGGCTACTAAAAAATACGCAATTGAACAGGCCGTCGAGACTATTCGAAACCGCTTGGATCAATTCGGACTTGCGGAGCCAACGGTAGCAAAGCAAGGCGAGAGCTATATTTTGGTGGAGCTTCCGGGCGTCAAAAACGCAGCGGATGAGCAGCGCGCCAAGGATCTGATCGCCAAAGCGGCTCACTTGCAGCTTATGGCAGTGGACGACGTGCGCCAAGACCGCGCGCAAACTATTAGCGCAGCGGATGCCAGAGCTTACGGCGACGTGATCTATCCTGACGTTAAAAATCCGAATTACAAGTATCTCATAAACGAAATTCCAGTGCTTGATGGCGCGATGCTAGTTGATGCGAAGGTAGCTTTCGATCAGCACACCAACCAGCCGATCATAAATTTTACGCTAAACTCTCAAGGCGCTCAAATTTTCGGCGATTTTACCGGCAAAAACGTCGGCAAACGCCTAGCTATCGTGCTTGACGGCAAGGTTTATTCCGCGCCGCGCATAAACGAGCGTATCGGCGGCGGCAGCGGTCAGATCAGCGGCGGATTTAGCGTCGAGGAGGCGCACGACGTAGCGATCGCGCTTAGAAGCGGTGCTCTTTTGGCTCCGGTTAAAGTATCCGAAACGCGCAGCATCGGCCCTAGCCTAGGACAAGATAGCATCGATAAAAGTATGGCGGCGCTTAGTCTTGCAGCGGTTGCGATTTTGATCTTTATGATTTTCTACTACGGCGTAGCGGGGCTTTTTGCCGACATCGCGCTTGTGGTAAATATCTTGTTTTTGATCGCTTGTATGGCGCTATTCGGCGCGACGTTAACGCTTCCTGGAATGGCTGGAATCGTACTAACTATCGGAATGGCGGTAGATGCGAACGTCATCATTAATGAGCGCGTTAGAGAGGTGCTAAGGACGGGAGTTTCAATCCGCCAAAGTATAAATAAAGGCTATGAAAACGCGATGAGCGCGATCGTGGATTCAAATATCACTACGCTAATTACTTCTGCTGCGCTTTATGCTTACGGCACCGGTCCGGTGAAGGGCTTTGCCGTCACGATGAGTATCGGTATCGTAGCGTCGATGATAACGGCTATTTTAGGCACTCACGGAATGTTTGAGTTAGTAATGGATAAGATGGAAAAGAGCAAAAATACCGCACTTTGGCTCGGTTATAAAGTAAGAGGAGGCGCAAATGCAAGTGTTTGATAAGGGTAAAATTTATGATTTTATGAAATTTAGATATTTTACCTTTGCGCTTTCTGCTGTTTTGATAATAGGCTCTATTGCGCTATTTTTCATTAAGGGCATTAATTACGGCATCGATTTTAGCGGCGGTACGCTCATTCAGGTTAAATACAACTCCAAAGCACCGCTTGATGAGATCAGAAAGCGCTTCGAAGCGGCAAATTTAGGCAATATCAACGTTACGGAATTTGGTAGCGATCAAGAGGTCACGATTAGATATTCGGGCGCTGCGAGTGAACTGGGTGATAATCCCGCTTTAGCGGCGCAAAAAATTTTACAAGGTAGTGGAAACTTCGACATTCGCAAGGTCGATATCGTAGGTCCTAAAGTCGGCGAAGAGCTTCGCACAAACGGAATTTTAGCGGTATGTGTGTCGTTTGCGCTCATTTTGGTTTATATCACCCTGCGGTTTGAATGGAGATTTGCGATCGCCGCAGTGCTATCGGATCTGCACGACGTCGTAGTTGCCGTAGGCGCAATGATTTTAGCCGGCGTAGATTTCAACCTTGAAATTTTAGCCGCACTGCTAACTATAATGGGCTACTCGCTTAACGATACCATCGTTGTTTTCGATAGAATTCGAGAAGGTGTAAAAGATAGTAAATCGATTAAGCTTGATGAGGTTATAAACGAATCGATCTCTCACACGCTATCGCGTACGTTGCTTACTTCGCTTACGACTCTCATCGTCATTGTGATTTTATTCGTTTGGGGTGGTGAGATGATCCACGGCTTTAGCTTCGTGATGCTAATAGGCGTCATAGCAGGAACATTCAGCTCTGTATTTGTAGCTGCTCCGATGCTGATTTTGTTTAAATTTAATGTCGAGAAGTACCGCGCGTTTTTAGCCGAAAAACAGCGTCGTATCAAAGAGAAAGAAAAGAATCGCGCCATGTATGAAAAAGGCACGGTGTAAGGATAAAAGATGAACTGGGGAAGGGTAATTTACATATTTTTTGCGCTTATGAGTATGACTACGATAGGCGGGTTTTTGTATGAGAAGAATGAAATTTTACTTTTCATAGCAACCAGCGTGAATGCAGTCTCGACGCTTTTGAAGGTAGGCGTGCGAAATATGCTAGCAGCCGAGCTTTTTTCAAGCTCGCTCGTAGCGGATCTGCATCTCATACCAGCGTTCGTTTTGATTGTAGTAGCGCCGGGAGATCTATCGATCGTGACCTCGCTTGCCATCGGCGCGCTACTTGCAAACTTTTTCTCGCTAATTTTAATAGCGATTGAGTCGGCAAAAACTAAAGACGAATTCTAGGAGCGCAAAATGCCTTACGATAGTAAAAGTATTGAGCTTAAATGGCAGAAAATTTGGGATGAAGAGGGAGTTTTCGAGCCTAAGGACGATTATAGCCTGCCTAAAAAATATATCCTTTCGATGTTTCCTTACCCAAGCGGCCGCATTCACATGGGGCACGTGCGAAACTACAGCATCGGCGACGCTCTGAGTCGCTATTATAGGCTGCGCGGATACAACGTGCTTCAGCCGATTGGCTTTGATAGCTTCGGCATGCCTGCGGAAAATGCGGCGATCAAACACGGCATTCACCCTAAAACTTGGACTTACGAAAATATCGATTATATGAAAAATGAGCTGCACCGCCTGGGCTTTAGCTTTTCGGCTCGTCGCATGCTTGCTACCTCCGATCCGCTTTATACGCGCTGGGAGCAGGAATTTTTCATCAAACTTTTTGAAAAAGGACTCATCTACAGAAAAAGCGCCGTGGTAAATTGGTGCGAGCACGATCAGACGGTGCTTGCCAACGAGCAGGTCGAGGAGGGCAGGTGTTGGCGCTGCGGCAACGAGGTCGTGCAAAAGCAGATGCCGGGATATTATCTAAAAATCACCGACTACGCGCAGGAGCTTTTGGATTGCTTAAAGGAGCTTGAGGGCAAGTGGCCCGCTCAGGTGCTTACGATGCAGGAAAACTGGATTGGGCGCAGCGAGGGCTTGGAATTTAGCTTTAAATTTGACGAGCAAAGCAGCGCCAAACTTGGCGGCATCGAGGGCTTTAAGGTCTTTACGACGCGCCCCGATACGATCTACGGCATGAGCTACGCGGCGGTCGCGCCCGAGCACGAGGTGGTAAAGAGGCTTTTGGATAATAATTTACTTGACGCCGAAGCTGCAGCGAAGGTGAGAGAAATTTTAAATCAAAGCCCGCGCGAGCGCCAAGCAAGCGACAAGGACGGCGTGAGCCTCGGAATCAGCGTGCTTCATCCTCTAAGCGGCAGAAAAATCCCCGTTTGGACTGCGAATTTCGTCCTAGCAGAATACGGCGGTGGCGCGGTTATGGCGGTGCCTGCGCACGATGAGAGAGACTTCGAGTTTGCGAAGAAATTTAACCTGCCGATCATTCAAAGCATAGCTCCTAAAAGCGGCGATTACGACGCTAGCAAAGCCTACGTAGAGAGCGGAGTTTTGATAAATTCCGCGGAATTTAGCGGCATGGATAGCGAGAAGGCAAAAAGCGCCGTCATCTCAAAATTTGAGGAGTTAAAGCTCGGGCATCGCGTGGTAAATTTTAAACTGCGCGATTGGGGAGTGAGCCGCCAGCGCTACTGGGGCGCGCCGATCCCGATGATCCACTGCCCAAAATGCGGGCTGGTAAGCGAGGAAATTTCAAATCTGCCCGTAGAGCTTCCGCAGGATATTAAGATCACCGGCAAAGGCAATCCGCTGGATACGCATCCTAGCTGGAAGTTTTGCAAATGCCCTAAATGCGGCGGCGACGCGGTACGCGAGACCGACACGCTCGATACATTTTTTGAAAGCTCATGGTATTTCGCGCGCTACGCAAGCGACGAACGGACGTGGCAGCAGCGGGCGTTTGACGAGCAAAGCGTGAATTACTGGATGAACGTCGATCAATATATCGGCGGCATCGAGCACGCGATTTTGCACCTTTTATACGCGAGATTTTTCCAAAAGGCTCTTCGCGACATAGGCTATCTGCGCGATAGCGAGCCGTTTGAACGGCTGCTAACCCAGGGCATGGTGCTAAAAGACGGCGCAAAGATGAGTAAAAGCAAAGGAAACACCGTCGATCCCGATGACATTATCGAGACCTACGGCGCCGATACGGCGAGACTTTTTATACTTTTTGCCGCGCCTCCTCAAAAGGAGCTTGAGTGGAACGACAGCGCGGTAGAGGGCGCGTATAAATTTTTAAATCGCCTTTACGATCGCGCCGAAAATGCCTACGCTACTGATAAAATTCCACAGATCGACCACGCCACTTTAAATAAAGAGGAAAAATATGCCCGCCTCAAAGTTTACGAGGCGCTTAAGAAATCGCAGCAGGTTTATGAGAGCAGTTTTGCTTTTAATACTTTAATCGCCGCATGTATGGAGGCGCTAAACGCCCTAAATGCGCAGAGTAACAAAGACGTATTTACCGAGGGCTACTTTGTGATTTTAAACCTGCTCGAGCCTATCGTGCCGCACATCTGCGCCGAGCTTAGCGAGAAACTGTTTAAGAGACGGAATTTCGGCGAGCTGCGAGTTTGCGAAGAGGTATTCGAAAGCGATACGATCAAGCTTGCTGTCACGATTAACGGCAAAAAACGCGCCGAGTTTGAAGCGGATGCAGGTCTGAGCGAGGGCGAAATTTTAAACCTTGCGAAGCAGAACTGCGCCAAATGGCTAGAGGGTAAGAGCATCGTAAAAGAAATTTACGTCAAAAACAAGCTCGTAAATTTGGTAATAAAGTAGGCGAAGATGAGAAAAGCTTTAACCGTTTTTTGTTTGATTTTTTTAATCGGCTGCGGCTACAAGCCCGTTTCAAGGATCGCGAAAGAGACGATGAGTGGAAGCGTATTTGTGGATGTGATGATGAGCAAGACCGATCCGCAAAACACCGTCGCTATTAAAGACGCGATCAGGCAGGGTATAGTTCAGCGCCTAGGGATGAGCCTTTCGGATAAAAACTCGGCGCAGACGATTGTAGTAGCAAGCATAAAAAGCCTAAGCTTTAGCGAGCTTTCATACGATCAGTTCGGCTACGTCACTAGCTACCGCGCAAATCTCATCGTAAATTTTAGCACCAAGCTTAAAAACGGCGAGGTTTTCAGCAAGGATTGCGTTGGCGATTACGATTTTAAAGTTAGCCGCCTAGTCAAAAATAGCTACGATACGAGCTCGATCATTAGCGATAAGGACCGCTACAAGGCGATCGAAAATGCCTCTGCGCAGGCGTTTGACGAGTTTATTTCGGCGCTTGCGATTAGGGGATTCAGACTTGAGCGGGCGCAGCATTAAAGAATTTTTGCAAAATCGCCCGATTTATTACAAAAAAATCGACTACGAGCGCTTCCCGCGGGCATATGCTGCCATTAAAGATAAAATTCCGCTCAAAAACGTCATTCAGATCATCGGCACCAACGGCAAGGGCAGCACTGGGCGGTTTTTGGCTAACGCGATCGCTGCAGCGGGCTTTAGCGTCGGGCACTACACCAGTCCGCACGTTTTTAAGCTCAACGAGCGCATCTATCTAGGCGGACGCATCGCGCAAAGCCCTGTTTTTGCGTTGAATTCCGACGCTTCAAATTTTAAAAACGAGCAAAATTCCGCTTTGGCGTCAAATTTTACGGAAAAACAAAATTCCATAAAGATGCAAAATTTTGCGAGCGGAGAAAATTCCGCCTCTCAAATTTCTATTTCTAATTTGCAAAATTCCGCCACACAGGATTTTATCGCCACTCAGAATTCGCATGGTGAGCGGAATTCTGCCCTGCAAAGCTTCGTTTCTGCCACACGAAATTTTTGTAGCGAGCAGAATTTTATCGCGCGAAATTCCATAGATACGCAAAATTCTGCTTCTACACAAAATTTATGGAATTCGCAAGATCTCAAATCGCCGTCTGAGCAAAATTTCAAATTCTCATCTGAGCAAAATTTTAAATCCCCATTAGGATCAAATTTTAAATCCGCTCAAAGCTCGCTTCCCATTTCGCTAGGTCGTGATGCTACGGATGAGGAGCTTGATTTCGCGCATGAGTTTTTGCAAGAGAGCTTGCCCGCGGAGTTTAAAGATAGCCTGTCGTATTTCGAGTATCTCACGCTTGCGGCGGCAGTGCTTTTTAGGGATTGCGATTACTGCGTGATCGAGGCGGGGATGGGCGGCGAGTTTGACGCTACGTCGAGCTTTGGGCGCATGCTGTCGCTTTTTACGCCGATCGGCACCGATCATTTGGGTATGCTAGGACAAAATCTAGAGCAGATCGCCCACACCAAGCTCATTACGATGGATAAGGAAGCGATTTTAAGCGATGAGATGAGCGAGGTTCCGCTTCGTATCGCGCAGCAGATCGCAGAGCAAAAAGGAACTCATTTGAGGTTTGCAGCAGAGCTTTTAAGCAAGAGCGAGCAAGCGCAGATCGCAGGGTTTTGCGCGCGCAACGATCTGCCTAAATTTCAAATTTCAAATTTAGCTCTAGCGCTTGCCGCGATGAAATTTTTAAATTTGAAATTTGAAATTTCGAAGCTACCGCCTCTAAATTTACGTGGCAGGATGGAAGTTTTGGCGCCGAATTTACGCGTGGATGTCGGACACAACGAGCTTGCGGCGCAGCAAGTCGCCCGCGAAATTACCGAAATCTACGGGGGCAAAAAGATCGTGCTGATTTACAATGCTTTTGCCGATAAGGACGTAGGCGCGGTGCTGCGGACTTTAGCGCCTGTGGTAGAGCGCGTGGAGATTTTTAATTACGAGGTTGCGGATCGCGAAATGGCAGTAGAGGCGATAACCCGTGCGCTTGACGCGCTTAAAATTCCGCATTCGTCGTTTTGTGGCGAGCTTAGAGAGGACGAGGGGTATTTGGTTTTCGGCTCGTTTCATTTGGTAGAAAATTTCATTTTATGGCTTGAGGCACGCCGTGGCTAAAACTAAACTTACCCTAAGCGATCACTTTGGCACCAAGACGCTGTATTTTGGCGAAAATTTTAGATTTCAACTTAAAATTTTATCTGCGTTTTTCGTAATTTTTCTGCTCGTTTTGTTTTTTGCGATCTTTAAACTCGCTAGCGACCGCTCAAATTTAAAAGAGCTAAACAAAACCCTATACGCCGAAAATCTCGCGCTAAAAGAGCAAAATATCGCGCTTGAGGGCAAAAACGAGGAGGTGCTTGCCAAGCTGGACGGACGCGAGGACGATGGAGGCGGGCTGGATAGTGATATCCAGGTAATGCTTGCGATGAATGAGATGAAAAAGGAGCGTAAAAAGGGCTCCGGCGCGCATATCGCAGCTAGCGAAAAAACGGCGAGCGCGATTCTTAGCGCTGTGCCTAATGGACTTCCGATGCAGTATCGTGGCGTCACTAGCCCTTTTGGGATGCGCACTCATCCAATCAGCGGCGTTATGAGGATGCACCACGGCATCGACTTGCGAGCGAGCGAGGGCACTCCGGTGTTTGCGACGGCAGAGGGCTTCGTGCAGTTTGCAGGCGGCAGCGGCAGCGGATATGGAATTTTAGTGATTTTATCGCACAATTACGGTTTTGAGACCCGCTACGGCCACCTTAGCTCCGCGGTCGTAACGCCTGGTTCTTGGGTTAAAAAGGGTGATCTTATCGGCTATAGCGGCAACACCGGCTACAGTACCGGCCCGCACCTGCATTACGAAGTTAGGTTTTTGGCTCAAAGCGTTGATCCTGCAAATTTTATGAGCTGGAACGCGCAGAATTTTAAAAATATCTCGACCTTGGAGCCTAACGTATCGTGGCAGGAGATCGCAAACGTCGTGCAGCATCAGATCGAAAGGTTTAAATAATGCAAGCCGAGGTTTACGAATACTTTTTGCAAAACCAAAAAGAGCTTTTGATCTGCGAGGACGATAAAGAGGCTGCGGCGTGCGAGCAGGTGCTTAAATTTATGGGCTACGCGGCCTTTTGCCTACCCGATTTTAGAGCTAGCTTCGGCGAGGATCTTCGCAGCTATATGGGTGAGCTAGCAGGCATCAGTACCGCTCTTAGCGCGTTTTACAAAGCAAGCGGTAAAAAAATTTTAATCTCGCCCGTCCGCACGATTCTAAACAAACTCCCCGCCGCAAGCCATCTGCGCCCGTTAAATATAAAATTTGGGGGTGAATTAAACTTAAGTGAGCTGAAAGAGGAAATTTTACGCCTGGGATACGACGTGCGCGACATCGTCGAAAGCATGGGCGAGGTAAGCTTCCGTGGCGAGATCATCGATGTTTTTTCGGTAGGAAGCGAAAGCGCGGTTAGAATTCTACTCGACGGCGAGACGGTCGAGAGTATCAGGCGCTTTGATGTCGCGACGCAAAAAAGCGAAAAAGATGAGCTTGCGCAAGCCGAGATAGCGCCGTTTTTAGCAAATTTAAGCGAGGACGAGTTTGAGAGCGTGAGCGAAAAGATATCGCGCGCGGATAGCGACGCGCTAGCGCGCGATCTGGGCTCGCTCGGGTTTTGGTTTATCGACGGTTTCGTCGATTACGTGAGCGCGTTTGATTGCGTCTTGCTGCATGAGATCAAAAAGGATGAAATTTTTTCCGAGCGCAATTTGGATTTTTTAGACGCGATCGAGGTACTGCCCGCGGCGCGTAAATTTAAAGACCTCGCGGTGACGCCGTCGCAGGAATTTTTTGAATTTCACCGCAGCGAGGCTATCACGCTGATCGCGCGAAACGACGCTCTGCTCGCGCCGTTTGATCTCGGCGGATTTAGCAATATCGAAATTCTACGCGAAGATTTCGTCGTAAATTTAATAAGCGCCGAGCGGATCATCCTTTCGCTAAACAAAGCGGCGCCTAAAAAGCGCGTGCGAAGATCGAGCCTGGCGCTGGATGAGCTAAACGTGGGCGATTTTGTCGTTCACGAAGATCACGGTATCGCTAAATTTAACGGGCTTGAGCTCATCGAGGTGATGGGGCACAGCAAGGAGTTCGTATCCCTGCTCTACGAGGGCGGCGACAAGCTGCTGCTGCCGGTAGAGTATCTAAATAAGATCGATCGCTACGTCGCAAGCGGCGGCGCGGTGAGCTTGGATCATCTGGGCAGGGCGAGCTTTTGCAAAATCAAGGAGCGCGTGCGCGAAAAGCTCTTTGCGATCGCTTCAAAAATCATCGCGCTGGCGGCAAAGCGCGAGCTGGTGCGGGGGCTCGTCATCAAAAACGAAAGCGCGGATTATGCGAAATTTCTAAGTGCAAGCGGCTTTAGCTACACGAGCGATCAGCAAAAGGCGGTGGGCGCGATTTTAGAAGATCTGCAAAGCGGCAAGGTGATGGATCGCCTGCTTAGCGGCGACGTGGGTTTTGGAAAGACCGAGGTTGCGATGAATGCGATTTTTGCCTGCATCCGCAGCGGCCATTCGGTGCTGTTTTTCGTGCCTACGACACTGCTTAGCTCGCAGCATTACGCCACGCTTAGCGAGCGCTTTAGGGAGTTTGAAATTCCCGTTTTCAAGCTCGATCGCTTCAGTAGCGCGAGGCAAAAAAGTGAAATTTTAAAGCGCCTGCAAAGCGGAGAGGCGATCGTCGTGGTTGGCACGCATTCGCTTTTAAATTTAAACCCCGCAAATTTAGGGCTT
>CAJPSJ010000005.1 GCA_905373295.1 uncultured Campylobacter sp.
AAAATATTTTAATATATAATCGCCGCTTAAAAACAGGGAGCGGCGATGAAAAAAATCTATCTTAAAATTTGGCTACTTGCGTTTATAGCGACATTTGCAGCGATCCCCGCTGCGGCGGCGGAAGGCTTGGATTATTTATTAAAAACCAAAGAGGAAAAAGATTTAGCGATTGCTTGCGATAGCGGCGATGGAAAATACAGCGCATGCACGAAACTCGTCGAAATTTTATCCAAAAAGTGCGATAGCGGAGATTATGAAAGCTGTGGGGTTGTCGGAATGATATTTACGGATTTGGGTCAATACGAATTCTCATCCGTTCCTTTGATTAAGGCATGTGAAGCAAATATCATGTCTTACTGCTCATATCTTGCCATTAACGATATACTTTTTACGGGAAATCTTGAAAGAGCCGCTAAGGTTTTTGACAAAATTTGCAAAGAGGGAATTTCAGAGGACAAAAGGCTTGCTTGCAGCATAAGGAAAGAGATTGAAGACTGCTCTAAAGATGCAAAGTGCGATCCGCTAATGAAAGCCAAAGAGACTATTAAAGGACTATAACTATGAGAAAAATTTTGTCATTAGCGCTGCTTTTATCCATACCCTTGCTGGCAAAAAACGATATAGACATTGATATCTCTGCCGCAATAAACGATACAAACTTAAAGAAGTTAGCGAATAAATGCGATTGGAACAAAGGCGATTATGAAGCTTGCTCGATATTAAAAGATACTTTATCGGCAAAATGCGACGAAAAAAATTTTGAGAGCTGCGGTGCATTGGGAATTTTATTAATATATTTGCGCAGAGATGAAGACGCAACAAAAGCGCTAAATAAAGCTTGCGATGCCAGATTATTAAATTTTTGCCTAAACGCAGGGATGCACGATTTGTACTATACGGGCAATATAAAAAGAGCATTTGTAAATCTTAAAAAGGTATGCGATGCGGCGATAGAGCCTTCGAAGAAAAAATTGGCCTGCAAGATGAGCTATGGTTTGAAGCCATGTTTAAATGACGATGAATGCAATCCGGTGAAAAAAGCTAAAGAACTTTTGGAATAAGATTAATTACAGGATAAAAGAACGGCAATAATTTTATAAAGTTTGAAAAGATAAAAGGTCACGGCGGGCAATTTGAATTAGTATAACCCATCAAAAAATAATGTAAGCAGTTGGCTATATAATTTTGAAATTCTAATCTAGAAACTTTATATCTTACCTATAAAAATTTTTAAATTTTACTCTTGCGGTTAATCATAAATTCTATATGAAGTCTTTAAATTCAATCTAAAACCTCTCTCGCGTATTTCATCCCCAAATCATACGCCTTTTCATTTAGCGCACGGGTTTTTTCAGGCACAGAGCGGAGCATTTGCTCTTTTACTAGCCCTGAGTCCATACAGCGACTAAGCTCTACTGCGATCGCTAGGGCCACGACACTTTGGGTGATGACATTTCCAACTTCGTATTTTGCGATGGTAATGATTGGAATTTCATAAATTTTAAAGCTTGCCCTATCCTCATCGCTCGGTGCTACTAAATTCGGCTCGATTACGATCACGCCGTCTTTTTTCACGCCATTTTTGAAAGCATCGTAGCTACTCTGCGCCGTTGCAAGCATGAAATCGATCTCGCCCTCGCTCGCGTAAGGATATAGAATTTCTTCATCGCTTAAGATAATATCCACTTTCGTAGGTCCGCCACGTACCTGAGAGGTATACGTAGATGCCTTGATTCCATAGCCGCCGTGCGCGATCTTTGCCGCAGCTAGAATTTCGCCTGCTAAGATCACGCCTTGACCGCCCACTCCCACAAATCTTAATTGATTCATCTTAGTCCTTCAAAATTTATCGCTTCGCCGCTTTGTGCCGCGTCTATCACCTTTTGATACGCCTTTGTGTATTCGGTGCGCCCATTATCTTCGTGTAAAACTCCAAGCGGAAATAGCCCCGCTCGCTCATCCTCGCTAAGAGCGTCAAATTTTGCTTTAGAAATCGTGCGCGAATCAAGCCACTTTAGCATTTGCACCGCCTCGCTCATTTTATTTTTACGACCCAAATTTACGTGGCAATTGCTAAAAATATCAAAAAAACTATAACCCTCGTGCTCAAAGCCATTGGCTAGAAGTCGCTCGATTTTTTCGGGATTTGTCACGCTCTCGCGTCCGACAAAAGTTGCTCCGGCAGCAATCGCAAGTTTCGCCGCATCAAAGCTGGGATCGACATTGCCGTATTGTGCCGTAACCGTCCAAAACCCGCGCGGCGTCGTAGGGCTCGTCTGCGAGTTCGTAAGCCCGTAGATGAAATTATTTACCAAGATATGATTTAGATCGATATTGCGGCGGCATCCATGGATCGTGTGATTGCCCCCTATCGCAAGCCCATCGCCATCGCCAGTGACTACGATTACGTGTTTGTCCGGATTTGCAAGCTTGATACCCGTAGCATAAGCTATCGCGCGTCCGTGCGTCGTATGGACGGTATTGCAGTCTATGTAACTAGACATCCTGCCACTACAACCGATACCGCTTACAACGCATACATCGTCCATGCTCCAGCCTACGCGGTCAATCGCGCGGATGATCGCTTTTAAGATCACTCCGTCGCCGCAGCCCCAGCACCAAAGCGTAGGCATCTTGTCCGTTCTTAGATATTTGTCGTAATCAAACGCCATTTAAAGCTCCTTTACTTTCTCGATAATCTCGCTAGGGCTGATCGGCCTGCCGTTTGCCTTAAGAAGCGTCTTAAAATCATCTCTCAAGCAAGCGCGCTGCACCTCTAGCAGATACTGCCCTAAATTTAGCTCGGCGATCAAAATTTTATTAAATCTCTCCCCTAGCTCCCTTAGCTTGCGCGCTGGGCTTGGCCACAGCGTGATCGGGCGAAAAAGTCCCACACGCACGCCTTGCCCACGTAGCTTTAAAATCGCGTCTTTTGCTGCTAAGCTAACGCTGCCGTAGGCGATGATGCAAGCATCAGCGTCATCTAGCATAAATTCCTCGTATTGCACGATCTCATCTTCATGCGCCGAAATTTTATTAAAAAGCCTTTTTATAGAGCGATCCACAATCTGCTCGTTTTCGGTCGGAAAGCCCTTCGCGCCGTGATGCAGCCCCGTTATGTGATAGTGGTATCCCCTAAAAAAGGGATTTAGCACCGCAGGCTTATCGGGCGCAGCATCGTAGGGCTCATAATCTTTCGGACTACCTTTAAATTCCGCCCTGCACTCGATTTTTAGATCCGAAATTTCAGGCAGCACCGCCTTTGCTTGCATATGCCCAAGCGTCTCATCAAGTAGCAAAAATACCGGCGTCATAAACCGCTCGGCTAGATTGAAGGCGCGCACGGTCTGCGTGTAAGCCTCCTTTAGCGAGCCCGGGCACAGCGCGATGCTTTGAAAATCGCCGTGAGTGGGGTTGCGAGCTTGCAAAATATCGCCCTGCGCCACTCGCGTAGGAAGCCCGGTGCTAGGACCTCCGCGCATAACATTTACGATTAAAAGCGGAATTTCAGCGATAAAGCCAAGTCCAATCTGCTCTGATTTCAGCGAAATTCCAGGGCCGGAGCTTGCCGTCATCGCCTTTGCACCGCTCATCGACGCACCCAAAGCTACCGAAATACCCGAAATTTCATCTTCCATCTGGATAAATTTACCTCCGACCTTAGGCAGCAAGCGACTCATCTCGTGCGCGATCTCGCTGCTCGGCGTGATCGGGTAGCCGCCGAAAAAATTACAGCCGCAATCAATCGCCGCACGCGCAATTAAGGCGTTACCTGTGGAAATTACCTCTCTCATTATGCGTCCTTGGGTTTCATAAAATTATTGTTTTTGATTTTTTCAGCCATCTCTCTAGCCTGCGAGCTTAGACGAGCGAATTTAAAGCCTTTGGGCGCAACGAAAATCGCAAAATCAGGGCAGTGCAACTCGCACTCCCTACAGCCGATACAGGCACCCTCATCCACCACGTCGATCATCATGCCCTGCACGGCGCCCTCGTCCTGTCTCATCGCGATCGCGCCGCTAGGACAGACGCTTACGCAGATGTTGCACGCCTTACAGCGGCTCTCATCCGTCCAAACGGCGCGCTGGCTCTCATTTTCGCTCATATTTTCTCCTTAATTTATCAAAATCCGCACTAAATCCCGCTTCACGATTTAAAATTTGAAATTTTGCGGCGCAAGTCTGCTTTGATCGCATTAAATTCCTCTCGTTTTTAAATTTTGCAGAGTTTAAATTTTAAAATTTTGTGGCGTTTAAAAATTTTACGCCACACAAAATTCTGCGCCAAAGTAAAATTTTAATCTATAAAATTTCACAGCGGGCAAAATTGCGCAAATTTTAAAATTCCGCAGCGAATGAAATTTTACGCTGTAAAATTCCGCGAGCTTAAATTTCTTGCCAAAGTGAAATTTCTCGCCGCAAAATCCTATCGCAAGAATCCTGCGCTTTGAAATTTTAAATCTACGAATCCCGCTTCCGCATCGCGCCGAATTCGCCCTATGCCTGTTAAAACTTTAGCCCCGCTATCCGCTCACGCATCCGTTCAAGCTGCTCATAAAACTCGCCCGAGTAAGCGAAATTTCTCTCTATCGCGCCCATTTTACCGACACTTACGAAGCGTCCCAAAGGCACTCCCGATCTATCCGCGACGCAGCAGGCGAGCGTACCGCAGGTATCAAAAAGGATGTATTTTATGATCTTTACGATCCCAGCAGCGGGCGCCAAATACGCCGACGTGCCCAGCAGCTCGCCGATCTGCGCGCCGGCGAGTTTAGTATTTTGCACCGCGCGCCCGAAAATTTCATCCGAAATTTCAAACCCCAGCTCGTTTTTAAGCGCGATCATCTCTTCGCTATGCGGGCCCACGATCGCGCTTCTCATCGATGAAATTTCCTTGCCGTTCGCTCGCGCGAGTTCAAATTTAAGCCGAGCGCCGTCCAGTTCGCCCGCCATGCCGATGACGCGCTCTTTTGCAAACCCGCTAGCCTGCAGCGCTACATAAACCATCATATCAAGCGGATTGGTTACGATCACGATGATGGAGCTAGGCGCGTATTTTGCGGCATCTCGCGCGCATTGAGCGACGATGGCGGCGTTGCTGCCAAACAGCTCCTCCCTGCTCTGCCCTGCCTTTCTTGCGTGCCCCGCCGTGATCACGACGATGCCTGCGTCCGCTATGTCGCCGGGCTCCGTGCTGCCGCTTATGCGCAGGTCGCGCTCATAAACCGCCGCCGTATGGGCAAGATCGAGTGCCTTGCCGCGCGCGATCCGCTCTACAGCATCCACAAGCGCGATGCTATCTATCTTTTGGCTCAAAGAATCGCTTACGATAAGATCGTTCGCTACCGCTGCGCCGATGTTTCCTGCGCCGAATATCGCTATTTTCATTGTTATCTCCCAAATATCGTCCCGCATTTTTATAACTGCGGGGGTTAAATTTTAAAATTTAAAGACGAAATTTCGTTTTAAAATTTAATGCCGAAGCGACCTTAAATTTTACCTCTGCGCCTTTACGTTGCGCTCGTGCTCTGCCTGCGTGCGCGCAAAATCGTGAAGCCCGGTCTTTTTATTTCGCATAAAATACAGATACTCGCTCTTTGCGGGCGCAAAAACGGCGCGTATCGCATCGCGAGAGACCACGCACACGGGCTCTTTGGGAAGTCCGTCATTAAGGTAGGTGTTGTAGTGGCTGGTGTCGGTGCGGATGCGCTGCGGAGTGATCTTGACGTGCGAAAACTCGCCGTAATTCAGCGTGCCGTCCATCTGAAGGCGCATATTTTTGGCTAAGCGGTTGTCGATGACGGAGGCTACGAGTGGCATTTCGTCTGCATTTGCGGCCTCTTTTTGAATTACGGAGGCCTTGATCAGCACCTGTTTCCACGCCGTGGCGTTATAATCGCCGCTAAGCTCGCGCGACAATCCTTCGTGGAATTTTTGCGCGCTTGAGATGAGGTGGTCGATGATATTTTTTTCGCTTTCGTTTTTGCTAATTTTGTAGGTTTCAGGCACCAGAAAGCCCTCGTAAAACGGCGCCGTGGCGTTGTATTCGCGCTCAAGCTCGCTAAAGCTTAGCCCGCGATCTTTCGCCAGCTGTTTTAAAAACACGATCGTAGTCTCTCCCGGGATCAGCTTGATCTCGTTCATCACGGGCTTTGCGACGCTTAGCTCATACAAAAATTGATATTTGGGCAAATTTTCGCCGCTAAGCTCTAGCTCGCCGGTTTTTGCGCCGCCGTAAAAAGAAAGCAGCCTCGCGTCAAATTTGCTAAATTTAGGATAGCTCTTTGAGAGTTGCGATAAAATTTTCGTTGAGCTGCCCTGTCCTATCTGCACGGTTTTCGCGTTGCCGACGCGCTCGTGCAGATCAAAGCCCACGGCCAAAAGTAAAATAGCCGCAAGCTCGATACAAATGCACGCCGCTTTGATGAGCTTTATAAAGAATTTCATGCATTCCTTTCAAAATTTAGCTGAAATTATAGGCAAATAAGCCAAAATTTTGAATAAATTTCATATTATAAGCGCAGTTTTTCGGCACGCCCGATTTGGTTTTGAGCGTAGCTTTTTAATGGGACGATGATGTATAAATTTTTAGCTAGATTTTTTCTTACTCTTACTATACTTTTTATAATCTGCGCGGTAGGCCTAAAGCACGGTATTGCGATTTCGCAGCTGGACGCGGGCTTTGCAAAGCTTGAGGGGTTTTATCTTAAGCTAAATAAAGGTCTCGTGCTGCGTATCAAAAATCTTGAAATTACGCAAAATAATACACAAAATTTAGAGCAAAATTCCACCGATCTGCGCACGCAAAGCGAGAAAATTTTAGAATTTAGCAAAAAAATCTCGCTCATCAACTCCTTTTTTGAAGAGATCGACGTAGACAATATGAAAATAAAAGGCGAAAGCCTAAAGCTAAAATACAAAAGCGACGTTTTTTACGCCGACACGCGGTTTTTTAGGCTAAGCTCAAAGATCACGCCTGGCGCAGACGGGCTGAACTTCGATCCGATCGAGCTTAAGCTAAATGATTTTAATCTCACTCTACACGGCACGGCGCGAGCAAATTTCAGAGCCGATACGTATGATTTTAACGGCACCTTCGCTTCGCACGAGATCGCGGGCGAGCTTGACGTGCACAATATCGGCTCGGAGCTAAATATCGAGATAAACCGCGCCTCGGCATCGAGCCTTAAAAATTTTATGAATGAGCTGGGCGCACTTACGGGGCTAAATCCTCTTGCGAACGAGTGGATCTACGGCAAGGCGGTCGCGCAAAACTACTATATCGAAAATCTGCATGCCAAAATCGATCTGAAAGATCCGCGCCCGGTCGCCGAAAATGTTAGCGCCACGGCTTACGCGCAGGATCTTACGATAAAATTTCAACCGCAAATCGAAGCCGTAACGGTAAAAGACGCCAACATCACGCTTAAAAACGATTATCTAAGCTTCACGCTAAATGAGCCTAAATTTAAAGGCAAAAGCCTGGAGGGAAGCGGCGTGCGTATCGGCGGGCTTTTTGAAGAGAGGCCGGTCGTATATCTGGATCTGCGGACCAAGGAGAGCTTGGACAAGGACCTTATAGCGATCCTGCAAAGCTACGGCATAGACGAGCCCGTATATCCGCTAGGCGGCGGGATCGATGCGCGCGTGCTGATAGACGTGGACGTAGAAAAGGAAAGCGCCAAGGTCGATGCGAACGTGACGCTAAAAGACGCCGATCTGATGATCTCTAAAGCGAAATTTCACTCCAAAACCGCGCGGGTGCACATCACCGAGAAAAAAATCGACATCAAAGACGCGAATCTGCAAAATGAAATTTTTAACGCCACTGCAAGCGGCAGTATCGATATCGCCACGCGCAAAGCTAAATTTAACGGCGTTATTCATAGCTTCAATCTCTCCCCGAACGGCAAAGAAATTTTAAAATTTGGCGACGCGCGAGATAATATAAGCCTTGATTTTAGCGGCAAAGCGCCGGTGCTAAGCTCGCAATTTTTAGGCGCAAAGATGAGTTTCGGCGATAAGATAGAGATTAGCTCGCCCGATATTAGCGGAATTCTGCCCTTTTCTAAGACGCTTAAAAACGCGGGCATTAGCGGCGGAGATCTTAAAATTTTAACCAGCGATTTTACAAACTTAGATATCAGCAGCAGCAATCTCATCTTTGATTTCGGTCTGCTGAACAAGGACGGAAGCCATTATAAAAACGACTCTTTCGCGCTTCGAGTGCGCGGTGGCGATCTGGACGGCTCTAGCGGAAGCGGTAAAATTTCTCTCAAAATCAACAAAGGCGGCAACTTCGTCTCTTTAAAAGACGTGGACGTCGCGATCAATACGAGCGTGCAAACCAGCGAGTTTAATAGCGGCACAAAGGAGCGCTCGCCGATAAATTTCAGCGGGCAAAATTCTGCGATCGTGCTATCCGATCTTAATAAGACGCTGGAATTTACGCACTTTAACGGCGTGCTGGACGGCAAAAATATGAACCTGAACGCAAGCTTTAAGCGCGGCGACGTGAAGCTGATCTTTAAAAAGAGCCTGCTTCAAATTTTTGCGCAAAACATCAGCGGCGAGGCGCTTAATCAGTTCCTAGGCTCGCAGAGCTTCGACGGAGGGGTATTTACGCTAAAAGCAAGCGGCATCGATCCGCGCAACTACCGCGGCGAGATCAATGTGCAAAACACCTATCTGAAGGACTACATCATCTATCAAAGGCTGCTTAGCTTTATAAACTCCGTGCCGTCGCTGCTTACGTTTAAGACGCCCGATTTCAACGATCGCGGCTTTAGCGTGCAGAAGGGCAAAATTTACTTTCGCCGCAGCGGCGATAAAATTTACATAAACGCAATGAATTTTACTGGCAGTAGCGCCGACATCGCGGGTAACGGCGAAGTGGATATGAAAAGCGGTGCGCTAAATATCGATCTGGAGCTTAAATACCTCAAAGACGCAAGCTCGATAATCTCAAAAATCCCGCTGCTAAATCATATCATCTTGGGCGAAAACAACACGATCTCCACGATCATCGAGATTCGCGGCACGACGAAAAAGCCCACCTATTCGACCGCCGTTGCGACCGATGTGCTAAAAACGCCGTATAATCTCATCAAAAACACGCTGATGCTGCCTTTCGTGATCTTCGGCGACAGCGAGGAGAGCAAATGAAATTCCCGCTCGATTATAAGGATAGCTTTGAAAAATCGCTGCTGTTTTGGCTCGTAAAATTCGTGCGCTACAAGCTAAGTGCGCTATCGAATAAGGAGCTGAAAAACGACGCGCTGTTTCGCCGCGCGAGCCTGGCTCTAAATCACGAGGTAGCAAGTATCAATGAACTCGAGCGGCTCGCAAAAGATGCGCGAAATGCGGGACTTACCGGCATCAACACCTATTTTAATCCGCTTAAAAAATTTTACGAAGCGATCATGCAGTACGGCCTTGAGAGTATGAAAAATATCGACGAGGAACTTTTGAGCGAAATTTTAGCTTCCATTACGGGCGGGCTGAGCGATGCGAGCAAAAAAAACTACCGCATCGCCGTGATAAATTTTTTCGGCTTCATCGACCGCCAAAACGAACAGGACGGCACCTCGCACAACTACGGCATCGAGCTTAAGCACTGGGGCGGTATTAGCGGCAGCCGCGGCACGAAGCTTCCGGAGTTTATGAGCGAGGAGGAGCTGAAGCGGTTTTTGGACGCGATAAATTTAAGCGAGTTCCCCTCCTTTGCTCATCGCAACCGCTTAATCGTAAAAATCATCGTCTACACCGGCATCCGCGTGGGCGAGGCGATAAATCTCAAGCGCAAAGATATCGCGCCCGAGGGCGATCTTTTCGTCATCAGAATCCGCGGTAAGGGCAACAAATACCGCATCGTAATGATTAAACGCCACCTGATCGAGGAGCATCTAAACGCGCTGGAGACGAATTTTGCAAACAAAGAGGGCTATCTTTTCGTCACAAAAAACGGCGCGCCGCTCACGCAAGCATACGTCAGCGGCATCGTGGAGAAAATTTTAATGAGCGCGGGCATCCGCAAGGAAAAAAACGGCGCTCACATGCTGCGCCACACCTTCGCAACGATGCTTTACAAAAAGCAAAAGGACCTCGTGCTCGTCCAAGAAGCCCTCGGCCACGCGAGCCTAAATACTTCGCGCATCTATACCCACTTCGACAGCGACAAACTGCGCCTTGCAGCGAAGGTCGCGGAGGAATTCGAGGAGTGAAATTTTAAAATTTGCAGCGGAGCGAGGCTTGCTTGAGCAAGATTTTTTGAATTTCGTTTTGAGACGGCTTTGAAATCGTTTTTTATGGAATTTATTTTCTAAAAAATTTGGAATTTTATTTTGAAAAATTCTGAAATTTGTTTTTCATACCAGCATAACAGAACCTAAAAATTTTACCTTGCGAGCTTTAGAATTTAACTCGGCAAAATTTTAAATTAACGCGCGAGCCTTAGAGCTTGATCGCAAAAAATCTAAAATTTTATTCTTTTGGAATATAGAATAATTTACTTTTTAGATTTTCTCATATTATTTCGCCTAAAATTCCAGATAAATTTAGTGCAAAATTTCATTTAAATTTTTACGATACGGGATTTCATCCGAGAATTTTATAAGCAAAAGGTAATGGTGTAGCGGATATAAAATTTATCTGCAAATTCCGCAAGGATGGAATTCCTGATTTAAAATTTAAACCCTCAAAATTTTATAGTTTGATTTGCTTCCAAATTCTCATCGCACCGAATTCTCCTTAAAATTTAAAAATGCAAAATATTTGCCACCAAAGTTTGCTGCAAAATTTACCGACGCGAAGTTTGCTTCGTAAACAGCGCAGGAATCATATAGGAATTTATACTAAAAATTTAAAGAGATAAAATCATTGGCATGATCATTTTAGATTTATTTTACGACAGAAATCCCGCTCTTGCGAGCAGGATTTCATTTCTTAGGGGGATAAGAAAAGGAGTTTAGGCTAAATAAATTTAGCCCGAGATTTCGTCTAGCCACGGAGTCCGCGGCAAAAAGGAGCAAAAAGACGAAATCTCGCGCAAAATTTTAAACCAAGATTTAAGCGATCGGCTCGCGACAATAAACGAGATTTGCGACGGCTTCAAAAACTATCGAAAAAAACGCCGTGCCGCAAGCATCAAAATTAAACGAGCCTTTGTTTTTTAAAATACTCACGTGGAGCTTTGCAAAGCGGACAGGCGCCGGGAGCTTTCTTGCCACGATGAACGTGGCCGCAGACCTCGCACACCCAAACTTCCTCGTCAAAACTCTCGAAAAAGCCCTCTTCTAGCAGGATCTTTTGAAGCTCGTTGTATTCGCGCTCGTGCTCCTGCTCGACCTTGCCGATAGCGTTAAAAAGGCGCGCAACCTCTTTTTTACCCTCTTCGGTCGCGATTTTAGCGAAGCTCGGATACATGCTCTCGTGCTCGTAGCGCTCGCCGGCGGCAGCATCAAGCAGATTTTTATCCATTTTATCAAGCGGAATGCCTGTGGCCGCGTGATGCGCCTTTAGCTCGGCTCTGGCGTGCCATTTTTCGTTTTCGGCGGCCTCGTAAAAATGTCGCGCAATGGCGTGAAAGCCCGCCTCTTTGGCTAAATCGCCGTAAAGATCGTATTTGTTGCGCGCTTGCGACTCGCCTGCGAACGCCTTCATCAAATTTACCTGCGTCAGATCCTCGGTGATGCATTTCATCGGCTCGCCGCAGCAGCTAAGCGTGCCGCCGCCTACTTTTTGCACCTCGACCTCCGCGCCGCATTTGTCGCATCTGTAAGTTTCGTACTGTCTCATTTCAATTCCCTATCAAAATTTTTAGGGAATGATACCACGGCTACTATTAAATTTTACTTAATAAATTTTATTCTTCTCAATAAATTTATATTTTTGAGAAAATTTCAGCGTGAAATTTCCATCCGTAAAATCTAAATTTAAGGTTTTTCAAAGCAAATGGAATTTCAAGCGAAAGTGCTAACACTCGATCATCTAAAAATATGAAATTTAGTTTTCTGACTCATTTAGTCTACGATTTTAAGGCGAGCCACATCATTGGAAATTTTTTAAAATTTAAAGTTATCTCAAAAATAACTTGCTAATTTTACCGCGCAGTCTTGTTTATGAGTATATGACAATGCTTGGCAAAAATTAGCCTTATGCACTAACGAGCCGCTCGATTGTAATTATGAAGCGTTAAAAGCGTAACTAAGGGCACTGTAGCATTACCATTTTGCCGCTATGATCGGTAATATCTGAGAATTTATGAACGTCAAATTCTAATCCACAAATCGAGCAAGGAGGAAATTTATCGACTTCCTTCTCGCCTAAAAGCGAGCAAATTGCGCCTATTGTCGGATTATGTCCAACGATAAATACGCATTCTGCGCTAGCTGCATTAAAATTTTGCACAATATCTGCGCTAGAAATTTCTACATTGTTGCAAGATATCGCATTATTTTCGCTAATGCTAGCGGGAATTTTAGTGCTCTTAAAAGCAGAATTTTCATCGTTTGCGTCGCGATGTTTTTCGCTACTCAGACCAACCGCATTGTATTTTTCAACATTCACACTGCACCCAAAAAATCGTTTCTCATCCAAGCTGCGAACAAACTTTGCTAAATCCCATAAACTTACGTCGTATAACTCTTGCAATGGCACTACCCTTTTTGTCGCGCCCAGCGCATTAGCGATAATTTGCGCCGTATGGAGTGCGCGTATAGCCGGGCTTGTAATAATTAAATCAGGCGCAAGTCCCAAGCTACGCAGCTTTTCTCCGAGTTTAATTGCGCAAAGTTCGCCCACTTGGCTTAATGTCCGCTCAAAATCGCTTCCGTTGCCGCTTTGCGCCTCGGCATGTCTTATAAAATACATCCGCTTCATCTGCATCCTTTCATAAAATTTTATGTAAAATTTAGTGTTAAATTCTACAAAATTCTAAATTTTTTCTGGATCATTCCAAAACCATAACCGACCACAAATCCCGCTATGTGCACATACCATGCCACATTTACGCCCATTAGCATCGGCGCAAAGCTCATTATCAAAATCGCGACAAAAATCCCGCCCGCATTGCGTTCATCAAAATAAGCAATCACGCCTAAAAGCACGCAGATAGCACCGCTAGCGCCTACGATATTGACGATTTCTCCCATGTTCATGGCATAACGGATATAAATCAGGCACAAAGCGCCGCTCAGCAGCCCGCCTACGATGTAAAGTAGCGTAAATTTTATCCCACCGAACGCTCTCTCTAAAATCCCACCGAATTGATACAAAACTGCCATATTCATCACTAGATGCATCACTCCGCCGTGCATAAAAAATGAACTTAGTAGCTGCCACGGCATTCCTTCGAAAAAATACGGATTGAGCCCAAAAAATAGATAGGACTTAAAGCCAAAAAAATATTCTAATGCGAATGAAATCACGAAAAATAGGACATTCGCCACAATGATCGCGAGAGTAAATTTGCCTGATTGCATGAAACTCCTTAAATTTTTCACGCATAGTAGCGAAATTTTGATTAAATTAAAGGCGTCGTGTGATTTATAGGCTCGAGATAAATTTCATAGATAAGTGTTGGCATCAAAATTTCGGCGAATAGTTTTAGTTGCAAGCGCCTTAATAAATAGCTGCGCTAAAATTTAAAATTTAGATATAAAGCTTTAAACTAAAATTTCCTTAATAAAATTTAGATCGTAAATCTTTTTTAAAACTTTACTGGAATTTATAAAGTTTATATGACGTAAATTTAAAAAACAAACATGCCGTTAAATTTAATGACGATAAAATTTCAGTTATATAAAGCTACTTTGTAGAATTTTATGTAGAATTATAAGTATAATTTCACTAGAAATAACAAAAATTTGAGTTTAAATTAATTTCAAAATAAATTTTAGAGAATTATTTTAAATGCTTATTATATTGCGCGTTAAAAATGCTAATTTGATTTGTCGCGATAGTATCAAAATGAGTTTTTATTGATAAGTTTTTGCTGCAAGAGCTAAAAGCCACAAAATTTTAAAATTTGATTAGAATTTTAGGGATTTAATAAATTCTGCAAAGCTAGGTCGTAGCTAGAATTCCAAGCGAATTATCTGCAAAATTTCACTTGAAATTTTAGAGCATAAATCAAACCGCTGCGAATTTTTAAAAGGTCTAACAAAATTCCATAAAATCTAATCAAATTTTAAAAGTTATAAGAAATTTTTCAAAAAATACGGCGAAAGAATTTTCAAAATTCTAGTTATTCACCCGTCCGTATCCTGCGAAGCGGTTCGATGCTAGGCAGCTTATGCGGTCTTTTCCGCAGCGCACGATATAGCTATTTTCCATCTTTTGCCCCGCTACATGGACGTTTTTCTTATTTAAATTTACGAAGTCCGCTTGATTTCTACCGCGAGTATTGTGGACGAATTTCACGCGACCATCAGCATAGATCTCGCGCACGATGCCGATATGGCTGATCTCGTTACTGATCTTGCCTTTATTGGAGCGCAAAGTGTTTTGGAAAAATACCAGATCCCCTACTCGCGGCGTATTGCTGAGTAAATTTTTACGGCTGTAATAATTATATATTGCTTGGGATTTGCGTCCGTTTGTGAAGTATTTTGGCAGATCTTTTGAGTTAAAAAATAGATCATCGTATTTATCATTTAGCACGGTGATAAATCCGCTGCAGTCCCCTCCCGCGCGAGTGCCAGTGTAATCGTCTACAGATGCAATTAGCGGGCGGTTAAACTCGCTTCCTGGCACCGAAGTTATTCCTTCTTCATGATCGTTTAAGACATACGCTTGCTGGCTGCCGGCAGACAGGGCTTTTGAGGAGCAACCGACCAGCAAAAACGCACCCAAAGCGCAAATAATTAGTTGTTTCATATAAAGATCCTTATAAAATTATATAACGATTAACTTTGGGCGTAATTTTAGCGCTCAGTGGTAACAAAATGGTAACTTTAAAGCTAAATTCTGTATAATTATTTAAATTTTACACGGAGAAATCATGCATTATCTACGAATTAACGGGGGCAAAAAACTAAGCGGCAGCGTCAAAATAAGCGGCGCAAAAAACGCTGCACTGCCGCTCATAGCTCTATCTATCCTTTCAAAAAACGAAGTTGTAATTAAAAATTTACCCGCAGTTTCCGATATCCACACGCTAATTCAGCTGCTTTCAAATTTAGGCGCAAAGTGCGAGTTTCTTGACGCCAATACCGCCAAAATCGATACGCGCGAGGTAAACTCGACCAAGGCGATCTACGACATAGTGCGTAAAATGCGAGCTTCAATCTTGGTGCTAGGGCCGCTTTTAGCGCGGTTTAGACACTGCGAGGTAAGCCTTCCCGGAGGCTGCGCGATCGGCGCAAGGCCGATTGATCTGCACCTTAACGCGCTTGAAAAGATGGGCGCGGAGGTTAAGATCGAGCAAGGCTATGTCGTTTGCACCGCAAAAAAGGGACTTAAGGGCGCGACTATAAATTTTGACAAAATTACCGTCACAGGCACCGAAAATATCGTAATGGCGGCGGCCTTAGCAAGCGGCACCACTCATATCATAAACGCGGCAAAAGAGCCCGAAGTGATCGCCGTTTGCAACGCATTAAAAAACGCAGGCATCGACATAGAGAGCATCGGCACGAACGAAATCCTCATCAAAGGAAGTGGCGGCGAGCTTTTAAGCTTGAACGAAATTTCGATCATTCCCGATCGCATCGAAGCAGGCACCTATCTGTGCGCAGGCGCGATCACGGGCTCTCGTATCACGATCACGCACGCTTGCGCGGCTCATCTTGGCGCCGTGCTTGCAAAATTTGAAGATATGGGTTTTAAATTTGAAATTTCAAGCGGCGACGACGAGATAACGATCTTGCCCGCCTCAAAGATCAAACCAGTTGAGATCATCACGAGCGAATATCCGGGCTTTCCTACCGATATGCAGGCGCAGTTTATGGCGCTGGCGTGCATCTCCTCGGGCGTCAGCACCATTGACGAGAGGCTTTTTGAAAACCGCTTTATGCACGTAAGCGAACTTTCAAGAATGGGCGCAGATATCCGCCTAAACGGACACATCGCGACGATTAGCGGCGGCAAGCTAAACGGCGCGGACGTGATGGCGACCGATCTGCGCGCCAGCTCGGCACTCGTTTTAGCCGCCCTTACGGCGCGCGGCGAGAGCAAAATACATAGAATTTACCACCTAGATCGCGGCTACGAGAGACTAGAGGCTAAGCTTAGTGCACTTGGTGCGGACATACAGAGGCTCGAGGAATGAAGACTTCGGAATAAAATCTTGCGCAAGCAAGCAAAGCGGAATTCTACGAGTGATATGCTTTGAAATTTTAAGCAACGCTCGCAGTAAAATAAGGCAATTGAGCCCGTAAAATTTCGCGTATTTATTTGGGTAAAATTTTGCTTTGCAAGCTTTGGCGCAACATAAAATTTAAGGCTACACGAGGTCTTTACTGTGCGAATTTTAAATGTAAAAAATGATAAAAAGGACTTAAAATGATAGGAATAAATGAGGCTATAGATTTGGCTACGGCTAGAATCACATCAAGCGGGCGGAGCGAAATGGTGCCTCTTCCCAGCGCTCTAGGCCGCATTCTTTCTAGCGATATTTCTGCGATTAAAAACCTGCCCTGCTTCGATAATTCGGCGCTTGACGGCTATGCCTACGCGGCAGAATTCAAAGACAAAAAGCTAGAGATCGTAGAGCCTACGATTTTTGCAGGAGACGAAAAATTCTATGAAATAAAGGCTGCGCAAGCGCAAAAGATAATGACCGGCGCGCCAATGCCTGCGGGCGCGGACTCTGTCGCGAGGCTAGAGGATGTAGACGCGCAAGGTGGAACTCTAAAAATCCCTGCTTCCGTTCATGCCCACGACGGCTTTCGTAAAAAAAGCGAGGAGGTGCGCGCGGGCGAGCTTTTATTGCGCCGTGGTGAAATTTTAAATCCTGCTAAAATTATGCTTCTTGCTGCGCAAGGAATTTACGAAGTAAGCGTTTACGCGCGTCCTAAAATCGCCTTATTTTCCAGTGGAAACGAGCTAAAAGAGCCGTGGCAGAGCGCAAGTGAGCGCGAAATTTATAATGCCAACTCTAGCGGCATTGCTGCATTGCTGCAAAAATACGGCTTTGAAAATGAGTATTTAGGGATTTTAAAGGATGATTTTAGCGCAGTATGCGAGGCGCTAAACGCTGCTACGCGTAAATTTGACGTGCTAATTACCAGCGGTGGAGCAAGTGCTGGGGAGGCGGATTTTATGCAAAGCGCTATGAGTGAACTTGGATTTTTGCAGGCTTTCGATCACATTGATATCAAGCCCGGCCGCCCCAGCAAGTGCTTCGCAAAAGACGGCAAATTCGTCTTTGCAATGGCAGGCAATCCAATGGCTGCTTTCGTGCTTACGCGCGCAGTCATACTGCCGATCCTATTTAAGCTTAGCGGCGCAAGTAAGGCTTTTAGCGCAGAAGCGGCGATCTATGCCAAGCTCGCAAGCGATCTAAAGCTAAAAAGCGGTAGAGTAAATTTAACCGTAGGCGCATATGAAGGCGGAGTTTTTACGCCTATGCCGTCGCCTTCTGGGCGCATCAGACCGCTGGCTGCGGCATCGCATTTTTTCTTGGCTGATCCCGAATGCGACAAAGTTCGCGCTGGAGAAATCGTAAAAATTTATGAAATTTAAGCGAGAAATTATTGACAAATGAAAATTTATAGGCTACAATCGCGCTTTATTTTTACTGCATGCGGGAATAGCTCAGTGGTAGAGCGCAACCTTGCCATGGTTGATGTCGCGAGTTCGACTCTCGTTTCCCGCTCCATTTTAACTTCAAATTTTAAAATTCTTTACGTTCCGCTCGCTTTTAAACCGCAAAATTTTGATATGAAAGCCTTAAAATGAAAATTTTAGTTTGCGTAAGCGGCGCCAGTTTCTGCGAGATCGGGCTTGATCTGCTTAAATTTCTCGCAAGCTCGCCGCATGAAATCCACGCCGTGCTTACGCAGGGCGCGCGCCGCGTCCTGCGCGCAGAAAGCGGCATAGACGCGGACGAGGTCTTAAAATCCGCGGAATTTAGGAGCGTAAAATTTTATCCCGACGACGATCTTAGTGCGCCGCCCGCTTCGGGCTCATTCGGCATTGACGCCACAATCTTTGCGCCCTGTTCTATTGGCTCTTTGGCTAAAATTTACGGCGGGCTTTGCGACAGTTTAAGCACCCGCGCCGCCGCAGTAGCGCTAAAAGAGCACAAGCGGCTGGTTCTTGGCGTGCGCGAGATGCCGCTTTCTGCGATCAGCCTGCGACAGATGAGCGAGCTAGCCGCGCTCGGCGTCATCATCGCTCCGCCCGTGATCGCAGGCTACTGCGGCGTGCAAAATTTAAAAAATTTCATAATCGGCAAGTGGTGCGACGCGCTGGGCGTGCAAAACGAGCTATTTAAAAGGTGGCAATAATGCAAAACTCAAGAAAATGTATCTATCCGGGCACTTTCGATCCTATCACGAACGGCCATTTGGACGTCATCAAGCGCGCGCTAGGGCTTTTTGATGAGGTTATCGTGGCGGTCGCGCTAAACGAGAGCAAAAAGCCCTACTTCAGCCTAAAATCCAGACTGGAGATGGCGCGAGCCGCGACACGCGGGCTTCGTGGCGTGAGCGTGCAAAGCTTTGATAATCTGCTCGTGGATTTTGCTAAATCTTGCGGCGTGCGCTTCGTTATCCGCGGGCTTCGCGCGGTTAGCGACTTTGAGTACGAGCTGCAGATCGGCTACGCAAACGCCTCGTTATGGGAGGAATTTGAGAGCGTGTATTTGATGCCGACGCTCAAAAACGCCTTCATCTCAAGCTCGATCGTCCGCTCCGTTTTAAGCCACGGCGGCGATGTTTCGCACCTGGTGCCAAGCGAAATTTTAAAATTTTTGAAAAAATGAGCTTGCAAACGACTGAAATTTAGCCCGCAGGCGCAGCTAAATTTAAAATTTGAAACTGCACGGGAGATAAAAATGGATAAGCAAATGGATGAGATAGAAAGACTGCGAACGTTTTTAAAAAGCGTGAGAGATGAATACAAAGCCTTAAATAAAATAGCCGAAGCGCAGACCGTAAGCAGGCGCTGGGCGTCTGGTAGCTATATCAATTTAGAGCCGTTTTATTTCGAATATAACCG
>CAJPSJ010000006.1 GCA_905373295.1 uncultured Campylobacter sp.
GTACGGCCGTGCTAAATTTAAATAATATGCGCGATATCCAAAACGACGCCAAGTCCCTTATATCCGTATGCGCCGGCACCCACGGTGTAGCGGATCGCGGCATATATCGACGCGCCGCCTAGCGCCAAAAACAGTAGCACGAGATAAAACCGCTCGCCAAACGCCAAAACGCTTAGCGCGAGGCTGCAAAGTGCCGAAAACAGCGCCGTAACAACGATGACGCGTTTCATCTCGGCTGCGCTCATCTGCCCCGTTTGGATCGCGCGACGCGGCCCCAGTCTGCCCTCGTCGTCGGTGCCCTTTACCGCGTCGCCATAGTCGTTAGCGTAGTCGCTGAGTACCTGAAACAGAAGCGTCGTAAGCAGCGCCAGCGCGAAAATATCCGCTCTAAATACGCCCGCGCCGTATGCTGCGCCGCTGCCAAGCAGTACGCCCGAGACGCTAAGCGGCAGCGATCTAAGGCGAGCGGATGCGTAAAGAGCTTTTGCGGTTATCATTTTTTGCCTTTTGTCGTTAAATTTATACGCCGAATTTACGGCGGACCCGAGATAAAATTTAGCGGAAAAACGCCAAAAATAATATAAATTTAGACTATTCGTAGAGTAAATTTTATTTAAATTCGCCTTTTTAATATAAATAGCGGTAAAATAGAGCCAAAAATTTTAGGAATTGTGATGAAAAAAGTTCTTACCGTTCAAGATATATCCTGCGTGGGCAAGGTTTCGCTGACCGTCGCCTTACCGATACTAAGCGCGATGGGGATGAGCACGAGCGTGATCCCTACGGCGGTTTTATCGATGCATACGGGCTTTTCGGGCTACACCTTTTGCGATCTAAGCTCTCAAATACGCGCGATCATGGCGCACTGGAAAGACCGCGGAGTGGTATTTGACGGCATCTACACGGGTTTTTTGGGCTCGGCGGCACAGATCGAGATTATGAGCGAGCTATTTGCGGAATTCGGCGGCGCGGGTAAGACCATTTTGGTCGATCCTTGCATGGGCGATAACGGCGTATTTTATCCTGGCTTTAACGAGGATTTTGCCCGTATGATGGCGCTTCTGTGCGCTCAAGCCGACGTCATTACGCCCAATATCACCGAGGCCTGCGCGATTACAGGCGTGCCGTACCGAGAGGATGCGGATAGGGATTTCATCATGGATCTGCTTGCGCGTCTTAGAGAGCTGGGCGCTAGACAGGTCATTTTAAAAGGTATCGGCTACATCGCCGATCAGTGCGGGGTTTTCAGCTACGATGCGCGCACGGGCAGGACGGAGGAGTATTTTCACGAGCTGCTGCCGGTTAAATTTAACGGCACCGGCGATATTTTCGCCGCCGTAGCCTTCGGCGCAATAATGCGCGGCAAGTCGCTGGAAACGGCGGTTCGCATCGCCGCGGACTTCGTCGTCAGCACGATCAAAGAGACGATGAGCGACGAAGAGCGCAACGGATACGAAGGGGTCGATTTCGAAGCGATAATTCCTGAGCTGGTGAGGAAAATCTAAGTTCTAGACGTATTTGGAACTCGCCGCGCGGACAGAGGATTTGCGGTAGAGCTTTAAAATTTTACCGCAAAAGGAAATTCCTAAATTTTATCTGCGGCGTGAAATTTTAAAATTTCAAAATTTATGTGTCGTGTGGGGCATGGAATTTTAGAATTCATGCATTGCGCGGGCTTATAATTTTATCTCCTGCATAGAATTTTAAAATTTGCACCGAAGTAAAGATGCAAAATTTATCACTAGCGCTGAATTCTAAACGCAAGGCTACAGCGAATTTATCTGTTTGCGAGTTTGAGCTGCATTTTGAAGTTTTGCGCAAAATATGCTTAAAATTTTATTCCTGCGAGTCGTGCGCCATGCACTTATAAAATAATCTCAAAATTTAGATTAAAATCCGTATTTAAATCCTATATTTATTTAAAATTTTAGCGATTATTAGAGAGGATGCTTGAAGAATTAAATAAAGATGGATATAAAATTAACGGCACTAAATTGCAATATCTGATAGCGAAAAATGAGATGATACGGAAAATTTTATGAGATACCAAGCATCAAGACGGCTACACTATAGCGGTTACTATAAGCGGCAGCGATACGGATAAGATAAATACTTACACAGAAAAAGAAGGATTGTAATAGCAAAGATGATTGGAATTTGAATGTGTAAAAAAAGCACTTAATTAAATTTTTCTAAGCATTTGGCGAGATTATATTAAAACAAGAAGGAATGTATACTCGTGAAATTTAAATATGAGCGTCGGGCGCAAAATAGCCGCGGAGTGGATCGGCTAGCTCCGCTAGAAGCGCTATATAAAGGGTAAATTTAAAACGGAGCTTTGCCGAATTTTAAATTTACCCGATTTGCCTCGCTATAAAATTTATTCGCCCAGGAAGTATTTCAGATCCGCCTGCGCGTCGCCGCTGATTAGGCGAAGGCCGAAATTTTGCACCAAAAAGCCCAAAATTTCGTCGTTAAAAAACTCAGGCACCGTAGGACCCACGTTGATATTCTTAACGCCAAGGCTAAATAGCGCAAGCAGGATGATGACCGCCTTTTGCTCCATCCACATCAGCACGATCGAGACCGGCAGATCGTTTACCGCGATGCCCGTAGCCTCGCTAAGCGCAAGGGCGATCTTGACCGCGCCGTTGCTGTCGTTGCACTGGCCTAGATCGATATAGCGCGGAAGCTCGGTGCCGGGCACGTTTCCGAAATCCACGTCGTTGAAGCGGAATTTACCGCAGCTCGAGGTCAAAATCACGCAGTCCTTCGGCAGGCTAAGCGCTAGCTCGCGGTAATACTCGCGTCCTTTGCCCGGCGCGTCGCAGCCCGCGATGACGAAAAAGCGGCGGATTTTGCCAGATTTGATCGCGTCTAAAATTTGCGGCGCGAGGCTCAAAATCGTCTTGTAGTGTCCGCCCGTTACCAAGCTCTCGTCGCTGTCCATACTCACGTCGCCGCATGCAAGCGCGCACTCGATGAGCGGCGTAAAATCGTCGTTTTGGATATGCTTGATCCCGTCTGTGCCCGCGATAGAGTAGCCAAACAGCCTGTCTGCGTAGCTACAGGATGAGCGAAGCGGCACGATGCAGTTAGTAGTCATCAAAATAGCGCCCTTAAATTCGTTAAAAAGCTTGGTCTGATCGAACCACGCCTTGCCGACGTTGCCCTTTAGGTGCGGATACTTGCGAAGCTCCGGATAACCGTGCGCAGGAAGCATCTCGGAGTGGGTATAGATATTGATGCCCTTGCCCTCGGTCGTCTTTAGCAGCACTTCAAGCGCATGCAGGTTGTGACCGCTAACCAAAATAGCCTTGCCCTCGACTTTGTTTTGGCTAACTTTAACCGGGGTCGGTACGCCAAATTTTGCGGTATGCGCCTCGCTTAAAATATCCATCATCTGCACGCCCGCGCTTCCGACGGCCATCAGCTGCGAGATATGCTCGTCAAAGTTAAAATTTGAGTTCGTCAGCGTAAAATACAGCGTGTCCGCCATAACGGTATCGACCGCGCTAGTATCGGCGCCGAGCTCGTGCGCGTGGTGGCGGTAGGCGCTAAGGCCTTTAAGTCCGAAAACCATAGTGTCTTGAAGCAGGCTTAATGTGGAATTTTTGCCACAGGTACCGCGGTCTTGGCCTTTGGCGCCGCAGCCCTCGGGTGCGCTCATTTGGCACTGATGACAGAACATCTCTAGATTGTCGCTCATAGAAAATCCTTTGTAAAAAAATTTAGTTGGTAATTTTAAGATTTTATTTAGGCAAAAAAATTGATTATAATCAATAAAATGGCTAAATTTTATCAAATTTATTTACAAAATGAGAATTTTAAATTTTATAAAAGGTATTCTAGATTGCTTAGAAAGTATAACGAGAAATTAGAATATTAAAAAATTTCTGGAACAAATTTTTATAGAACTAAGAAAACTTAAAGCTCTTTAAACATCGATAAAATCAGGGGTCTAAAGGAATTTTTGAGTATATATGGCTCCGGATGCTGGATTCGAACCAGCGACCAAGCGGTTAACAGCCGCCTACTCTACCGCTGAGCTAATCCGGAACGCGTAGAATGGATGGTGCGGATGAAAGGACTTGAACCTTCATGCCGTGAGGCGCCAGATCCTAAGTCTGGTGTGTCTGCCAATTTCACCACATCCGCAAAAAGAAAGCGCATATTAGCTAAAAAGCTCTTAATATGAGCTTAATATGGTACGCCCAAGAGGATTCGAACCTCTGGCCTACGGCTTAGAAGGCCGTTGCTCTATCCAACTGAGCTATGAGCGCAAAATATCAAATCAGTGGTACGCTCGAAAGGAGTCGAACCTTCAACCTACAGATCCGAAGTCTGTTGCTCTATCCAATTGAGCTACGAGCGCATAAAGTGGGGTGAGTTGTGGGAATCGAACCCACGACCCTCAGGACCACAATCTGATGCTCTAACCTACTGAGCTAAACTCACCACAATGGTCGGAGCGAAAGGATTCGAACCTTCGACCCTCTGGTCCCAAACCAGATGCGCTACCAGCCTGCGCTACGCTCCGTAGATTTTCGTGGATTGAATGAAAAGCGTATTATATATATTTTTTCTTAAATTCCGCTTTTTACGGCTCTAAATTTAATGTAATTTAGCAAGTCTCATCTGTTTTTCTAAATTTTTCAATAAAATTCGCATCAGCGCCAGCCCCTTCGTGCGATGCGAAATTTCAAATTTCACCGCAGTGGGCAGCTCTCCGATCGTGCGGTCAAATCCGCGCGGAATAAACATAAAATCGTATCCGAAGCCGTTTTGCCCGCGCTGCTGTGTTATCGCCGTGCCGTGCATGAAGCCGTGCGTGCAAAACTCGCCCAGAGCGCATTTTAGCGCGATCGCCGCAGTGTAATGCGCAGGGCTCTCCTCTAGCCCCAGCGCGCGTAGGCTAGCGGCTAATTTCTCGCGATTGCTCGCATCCGTTGCACCCTCTCCACTAAAGCGTGCCGAAAATATCCCCGGAACCCCGCCTAGCGCGTCCACGCAGATACCGCTATCGTCGCTTAACACAAAAAATTCGCTCTGTAAATTTTTACTTTTTAGCGCCTCATGCACTGCGCGAACTTTGATAAGTGCGTTTTGTTTGAAGCTCGCGCCGCACTCGTCGATCTCAAAAGGATCCAGCACCTCGCCGAGCGCACACACGTCGTATTCCGTGAAAAATTCTTTTATCTCTTTTACTTTATTTTTGTTACTCGTCGCAAGTAAAATTTTCATCCTCGCTCCTTAAATTTAAGCCACCATTTTACCCAAAATCAAAGAATTCGTTACGATTTTTGGCTATAATCGGCACAAATTTCATATTATTTGAGGTCTAAGATTATGCTAAAAAGCGTCCTTCCGCTTAGTTTTATCATCGCTACGAGGTTTTTTGGATTATTTATTTTGCTGCCCGTGCTTAGCCTGTATGCATTGAGCTTACACGGCGCAAACGAAAGTCTAGTGGGGCTACTTTTTGGAATTTATGCGATTATGCAAGTGATTTTGCAAACGCCATTTGGAGTGTTAAGCGATAAGATCGGACGTAAAAAAACTCTTGCGATAGGGCTGACGCTTTTTATCGTGGGCGCTTGCGTTTGCGCGGCGAGCGAGAGCATTTATACGATGATTTTTGGGCGCTTTTTGCAAGGCTGCGGTGCTGTAGGAGCCGTAGCTACCGCACTAATTAGCGATTTTACGCGGGAGGAAGAGCGCGGTAAGGCGATGGCGGTAATGGGCGCGATGATAGGCGTGAGCTTTGGTGTCGCAATGATTTTAAGTCCGCTTTTAAGCGCCAAATTTGGGCTTGCCAGCCTATTTCATCTAAGTTCGGCGCTTACGCTTTTATGTTTGATGCTGCTTTTTTTCGTAGTACCTACCGAACCGCATATCCGCTCCCTGCGCCAAAAGGTCCCGCTCGGCTCACTTTTGAGTGACAAAAATTTAATGCTTATGAATTTAACGAATTTTTTTCAAAAAGCTTTCATGACGGCAGCGTTTTTTCTAATTCCAATTTTGCTCGTGCAAAAATTCGGACTTTCCAAAAGTGATTTGACCAAAATTTATGCTCTAGGCGCTATTTTCGGCTTTACCGCGATGGGTGCGAGCGGTGCTTTAGGCGAGAAACGCGCGCTAGCTAAGCAAATTCTACTCATCGGCATTTGCTTTTTCATCGCTTCGTATTTGATTTTTGCGTTTGCTAGCGGTGCGAGCGCTTTCGTAGTGGGCGTGATGCTCTTTTTCGTGGGATTTAACGCGCATGAGCCCATTATGCAAAGCCTTGCGTCCAAATTTGCCAAAGTCGCTCAAAAAGGCGCCGCGCTTGGGATTTTTAATTCGTTCGGATTTTTTGGCAGTTTTTTGGGCGGGCTATGCGGCGGCGCACTTTTTGGCAAAATCGGCATCGAAGCGCTAGGCATTGGCGTCGCGGTTTTGGGCGTGATCTGGCTTGTGCTACTTTCTAGGCTGAGCGATCCGAAACTTTTTAAGAATTTATACTTTCCTAAAGGCGGCGATTTTTCCGCACTACAGGGCGTAAAGGGCATTATTGAAATTTACGAGACCGATAGCGAACTCGTTGTGAAATTTAACTCGAAACTGATAGATGAAGATCAAATTTATAAAATCGTAGGAGGTAAATGATGGAATTTGAAAAATTTGAAAGTGCAATGGAGCGCTTCGCAAATACGGTGCAAAAGTCATCGCGCATCGAGAAGGTCGCGATCACTCAGGCGCTAGGGCGTATTTTAGCAAGCGACGTCGCGGCGCCTTTTAGCACTCCGCGCCGCCCGACCGCCGCGATGGACGGCTACGCGCTAAAGGGCGCGGATCTGAGCGAGGGAGCTAAATTTAAGATCGTCGGCACGACGCCTGCAGGCAAAATGCCTAGCGCCGCGGCAAAGGCGGGCGAGTGCGTCAAAACCTTCACCGGCGGGCTCATGTGCGAGGGCAGCGACACGCTTCTGCCGATTGAAAACGTACAGGTACAAGGCAGCGAAATTATCGTCACAAAGCCTGTCGCGGCGGGCTTTGCCGTGCGCGCGGCGGGCGAGAGCTACCGCGAGGGCGAGCTTTTGCTTCGTAGCGGCACGAAGCTTGGCTTTTCGCAGATCGCGCTGCTAGCCGAGCTAGGGCTATTTCACATAAGCGTATTCGTCCGCCCAAAAGTAGCGATCCTAGCCACCGGTAGCGAGATCAAGGATCTGGGCGAGAGGCTCGAAAACGACGCTCAAATTTACAGCTCCAACCACATCGCGCTTGCAAATTTAGTAACGCAACTAGGCTGCGAAGCGATGATAATGCCTCTAGTACGCGATGACGAAAAAGAGCTAGAAGGCGCGATCTTATCGGCTTTACAGAGCGCCGACATACTTCTAACCAGCGGCGGAGTGAGCGTTGGAGACTACGACTTCGTGCAAAGCACGCTACAATCAAAATTTGAGCTAATCGTAAAAGGCGCGGCGATCAAACCGGGCCGCCACGTGCGCGTAGCCAAAACCGGCGAAAAATATATCTTCGCATTCCCGGGCTTCCCGCTCTCGGCGCTCATTACGTGCATTTTGTTCCTACGCGTATTTTTGCAAAAATCCTTCGGCGTGCACGAAAACACCGAATTTAGCGCAATCTTAGATCACGACTACGTAAAAAAGACGCCGTGGCTTGAGTTTATGCCCGCCGTCTTGCAAAACAGAGAGGGGCGGCTTTTTGTTAGCCTGCAAAGCAAAAAGCAAGGCTCCAGCGCGATTCTGAACAATTTAGACGAGGGTAGCGTCCTGCTCGTCGCGCCGCTCGAGGTAAAAGAGCTCAAAAAAGGCGAGCTCGTGCGCGTAATCTCGGTACCTAAAATTTAGCGCGCAGCGGTTCGGAGACGGTTGCGAGGGCAGACGGAATTTAACTGCCGTGAGGGTTAAAATTTTGCCGCTGCGAGGCGTTAAATTTAGCCGTAAAGGCTCTGCTTCGGGGTTTAAAAAGTTGGAATTTAGACCCAAATCGCACGCCGTAGCAGACTGATCAAAATTTTTACTGCGCAGCGCTATACAGCGAGTGCGCTAAAATTTTTGCCGCCGTGCAATTTCAGCCCCAAGCTACTTCGCGGGCGAAATTGCGAAATTTACGAGAGATAAAGCGAAAATGAAAGATAAATTTTATGGCGCTCCGGCGGGCGTTTTCGGCGAATACAAAGCAGGCACAAAATGAGCCAGACTCACCTTTTTAAGCCAATTTTCGATGAGAATTCTAAAATTTTAATCCTCGGCTCCTTCCCCTCCGTCGTTTCTCGTAAATTTGGCTTTTACTACGCAAATTCGCAAAATCGCTTTTGGCGCGTGCTGGCGCAAATTTTAAACGCGCCGCCGCCTACGAGCACGGACGAAAAGATAAAATTCCTGCTCGCCCGCCGCATCGCCATCTACGACGCGGCGATCTGCTGCGAGATAAAGGGCTCGAGCGACGCCAAAATGACCGCCGTCGTGCCTGCAAATTTAGAACCGATCTTTAGCGGAGCGCGCATCGCGCAGGTATTCGCAAACGGCGGCAAAGCGCACGAAATCTGCGAAAAACATCTAAAAACTCAAATTTTAAACGCAACGGGCAGAGAGCCCGTGAAGCTACCCTCGACTAGCCCTGCAAATGCAAATTTTAGCTTTGAAAGGCTCGTGCACGAGTGGACGATCGTCGCGGATGTGTTGAAGCGCGCCGAAATTTAGCGCTCGGCTCCGTTAAACGGCGCGCGACAGGCTTACGGGGACGGCTTGCGCCCCGCCCGCATCATAAACCAAATCCACAGTCCAAACTCCGCGAGGATTTATCTAAAATTTAGCTTCAAATTTTAAAATTCTTCAAATTTAACCGAGCCAAAAGGAAGCAAAATATGAAAACCCGCAAAGCCGCGCAAAATTCGCTTAATTTGGGCTTAAATTTAATGCGAAATTTTAGCTTTTCAAGCGCATTAAAGTTCCTGCTTCTATTTTTGGCGCTAGGCGCGCAAGCTCTGGAGCCAAAAATCGTAATGCAGCCCGAGCCGGTCCTGAAAAACGGCCTGTATTTTGTAGCGGACAAGCCCTACAGCGGGACGCTCAAGGTGCTGCATTATAGCGCCGAGGATCTCTACGACGTAAATTTATGGGCGTCGTCTACCCCAGAGCAAAGCCGCTGCCGCCCACGCTAATTCGCGAGATCGACGTAAAGAACGGCACTGCAGTGCGCGAGCGCAATTATTTCGACGGCAGAGATAAGCCCTCAAACGAATATCCGCTAAAAAACGGTCTATACGACGGCATCGCGAAGAGCTACTACGAGGACGGCGGCGAGCTGAGATCGCAGAGCGAATACAAAGCCGGCAAGCGCGAGGGTTTTTACAAGCTGTATTATCAGGGAAGCGGCAAGCTAAAGCAGCGGGGCGCGTATAAAGCGGATAGGCGCGAGGGCGTTTTCACCGACTACTACGAAAGCGGCGAAGTAAGCGCGCGCCATCCGTATAAGGGTGGGCTGCGAAACGGCAAGGACGTGGATTATTACAAAAGCGGCAAAGTGCGCGGGGAGCGAACATACAAAGCGGGCAAGCGCCAAGGTACGGAAAAATGGTATTACGAAAGCGGCGCGCTAAAGCAGACCGGCGCATACAAGGACGACAGCAAACAGGGCGTTTGGAAGTGGTTTTACGAGGACGGCAAGACGCGCGTAGTCGAAAATTTCAAAGACGACGAGCGCGACGGCGCCGTGCGCGAATACTACAGGGGCGGCGCGCTGCAGGGCGAATACGGGTTTGAGCGCGGTAGGCAAACGGGCACGAGTAAGCAATACTACGCAAGCGGTGCGCTTGAGGCGAAGGTAATGTTCAAAGATGGGCGCAAGCACGGGCTATACGAAACATATCACGAAAACGGTGCGCTCAAGGCTAGAGTTACATTCAAGGATGGCCTGGAGACGGGCACGGCGAAGCACTACTACGCAGACGGCAAGCTCGAAGCCGAGGGCGAGTTTGAGCGCGGCAGGCTCGTGCGCGCCAAAAAATACGACGAAGCGGGCAATCTAATCAGCGATAAATCCGATAAAAACGGCCTAGCGAGGGAGTAAAGCGGGCTAAATTTTAAAATTTTAAATGGGTTTGAGGCTTTGAGTGGGCTTAAAATTTGAAATAGGGTTTGAATTTTAAGCAGACGCGACTTTGAGTTTTCGGCGGCTGCAGCTTTGCATTTTCAATATTGGCTTTTTGCTTTAAGCGAGCAAGATTTTGCGTTTTTAAGCGCGGCTTCACGTCTTAAATAAATTTAGCTTTACCTTTCGAGCTAGCGCGGTTTTAAATTTTATTGAGTATGCCTTTGAATTTTAATCGAGTGAGCTTGCGCTTTTGGTTTTCGACTACATATACCGCGCCGTCAAGTGCCGTCTTTAAATGATGCGGCTTTGTATTTGTGAAGCGACGTGCTGCGTTTAAACGAGTAAAATTCTATGCCGAGCGGCTTTACACGGCGCGCGAATACGGCTTGGCGCTTTAATTGACGAGGTCTCGTACAGCGCAGCTCGCCGCGTGATTTGAGCTGATGCGGTTAAATTCTACGCTGTATTTTGGCACACATAGCGCGCAGGTATCGCCCGACGCGGCATAGCTTGTCTTTTCCGCGCAACGAGCTGGCTTAACGGACGCAAATTTTAAAATTTAAAGCTGAATTTCAAGCCGAAACGGCACTGAAATTTCAACCGTCGAAAGGGTAAAATTCGACGATCAAATTTCGTTAAATTTAGCCAACGGTTCGCAAGCCGTGCTATTCGAGCGTAAATTTTAAACCCGCCGCACCCCGCCTTTGGCGCAGTAAAATTTTAGCTGGCTGATATATAAAATTTGCCGACCGCTTTACTAAACAAAATTTTACGAATAGGGCATGGGTGAACAAGGCAGGGAGGCAGAGAGTGCCTCTGTATATAATTACGGAAGCAAAGAATGCGCTGCTTATTTCGGTATGAAAATTTCATGGGTTTATTTGCAACTTTAAAATTTTGCGTGGTGTTCACTCGTAGCGTTAAATTTCAATGCGCGGGCAGTGGAAATTTTAAGAAAGCAGAGCTAGATAAAGCGAAATTTCACATAAGGTCTGTGTAACGCGGTATTTGCGCACAAGATATAAGCGCTGAAAAGGAGAAGCACTCGGAATTTGGCGCGTAACGAGCGGTGAACTATAGTCAAACAAACTTCAAATTAAAAATCTTAAATTTTAATCCGTGGACGCCAAATGAGCTCAAGATCAAAATCCACGTAAATTTTATACGGCGAGATAGCAAGCCTAAGGTCTCGCGACGCTACGGGCGATACGGTGCAGTATTCGCGACGCAAAATATAGACGCCAAGAAGCGGAAGGCGCTTGAAATTTAGCGCGCAGCGGTCATAGAGAGCCGAAAATCCGCGGTGCTTGAAGCTGCAAAGCTCAAGCTCAAATCTATCCGCAGCAGCCGCAATCGCAGCGCGAGGAGGCAGCGGGGTGAAGCTCGCCGATGTAGAGCTTCACGGAGCTAAGTCCTTGCTTTTTTGCCCACGAATAGGCGTCGCTTGCAAAGCCGAAATCCGCAAAACGCAAGAAGCTCTCCACGTAGGATTTGCGCGCATTTTGATAGTCTATGTAGTAGGCGTGCTCCCAAAGATCGCAGGCTAAAAGTGGAATTTTGCCGTGAGCGATCGGCGTGTCCGCGTTTTGCGTCGTGATGATTTCTAAATTTGCGCCGTGCTCGTCGCATATGAGCCAGCACCAGCCGCTGCCAAAAAGCCCCATCGCGCGCTTTAAAAACTCGCTTTTAAAATTTTCCATCCCGCCGAAAGCCTGTGCTAAAGCGTCCGCGAACTCGCCGCTAGGCTCGCTGGGCTGCGCGATACAATCGAAGTAAAAATCGTGGTTGTAAATTTCAGAGGCATTGTTAAAAATACGGCTAAAACCTAGGCAAATTTGATAAAGCTTTGAAATTTGCGAAAATTCGCACTCCTCGCCGTGCGCCTCCCTGAAAGACTGCGTGATGATCGTAAAAAGATCTGCGTTTTGTATCGGCGTATCCGCAATATCTCGGTTCAGACCAGCGATATAATCCTCGTAAAGCCCGCCGTGATGAAATTTTAAGCTTTGCAAGCTCGCGATTTTATTCGCTCTCGGATCAAAAGGCAGCGCCCTGGATCTAAACACTAATAATCCTCGCCGTCCAAATCGCTATAATCGTTGAAGCCGTCGTCGTCTTCGTAGCTGTAATCGTCCTCGTCGTAGTTGTAGTTGTAGTTGTAACTCTCGTCGCCTCCGATTAAATCATCGTCCTCGTATTCGTCCTCATCGAACTCTTCGTCTTCGAAATCATCGAAATCAGCCATTTTGCTCTCCTTTGTCGTTGGAATTTACTTTTGATTTTACGCATTCGCTTGCTATTTCCGGGATATTTTCGATATAAACGCTCTGCGATGGGAAGGCAAACGATAGTCCGTTTTGCTCCACGATCTCCATTATTTTGAATAAAACATCCTCTTTAGTTTGGATGAAATTTGCCCATATTACGGTTTTTGTGAAGCAGTAAACTAAAATATTAATAGACGAATCGCCAAAGCTATCTAGCGCCACGAACATAGTGCTTTTATAGCCCGCTAAATCGTCGATAGAGACCATATTTTGTCTATAGCGCATACGAAAATCTTTGGAATTTAATGCCGTATCTGCAGACTGAGCGATGCCCGGGTGAGATTTTAGCATTTCTTTGATGTCGTTTACGCACTTTCGCAGTTGATCCGTGCTCGCGCCGTATTCGACGCCTACGGTAAGCTTTAAATTCCGTCCTACCTTCCTACGGCTCCAGTTTTTGATATTTTGCGCCATTATGTTGGAATTCGGCACAAAAACAAGAGCGTTATCAAAGGTCCTGATCGTCGTCTTTCTAAAGCCCGTTTCTACGACGTTTCCTTCTATGTCGCCTAATACGACCCAGTCTCCTTGCGAGAATGAATTATCAAATAATAGCATCACGGATGAGAAGAAATTTGCGATGATGTCCTTAGTCGCAAACGCGATCGCAAGTCCGCCGATTCCAAGAGATGCCATAAGCGCCGAGATGTCAAAGCCTAGACGCTTTAGCACCAAAAGTGCGGCGATAATGATTACGATGACATATAGAATTTTAACGACTAGATTTATGATATCTTTTCTGACGCCTTTTTTCGTGATGTTTCCAAGCACGACAATACCGTAACCGTCGATGATTTCGATAATGAGCCATGCCCAAAGCACCACGTAAACGATCGAGAATAAATTTGCAAATTTTATCGGCACGGGCGCCGGATAATAAAAGATACTAAGACAGATATCGACCGAATAAGCGATCAGCAAAATACCCATCGGACGCTTGATGATGCCTACTACTTGCGTTTTTAGAGTTTCGCTATCCAGAGAAAAGCTTTTATTAAAGAATTTAAATACGAAATAGATGATGTTGGCAAGCAGCCTGCGAAGCGAGTAGAAAAATAGCGTAATCAGCGTGATTAGAATGAGCTTGCCGAAATTTACGTGGCTGAGCTTAAACGGAATTTTATCGTTGATATAATCGATCACCGATTTAAAATTTAAGCTCGTAAAAACCACGCTGCTTGCAAGCAGATCGCTATTTCGCGACAGATACGTAAGCACCTCGTCGTAGGTCTGTTTGTCGTTTTTCAAATCGTTGATTTTAGACTCTAAGGCGTCTATCTGCTCTTGACTGCTTAGATTATTTTTCAAATCATTAAGTTTGCTAAAATCCCTAGTTTGGATATTTAGTAGCGTGCTACTTAGCTCGCTTTCAAGCGCGCTTCTGCTTGCGCCGTTTACAAACATATCCTCAATTTTCATAAGTGAGGTATAAAAGATCTCTGCCATTTCCATTTTTTCCCAATCCGCGCTTGCATTTACGTATTCGGGAGAGCTCTGCTTTTTAGCGTATTTTTTTAGCGTAGTTTGGATATTCTTTTTATTTTGTGCATACGACATTATGCTTTCGATATCCATATCCTGCTGTGTAATCGCGAAAGGCAGGCGATCGAAGAGCTTAGCTTTATTGCGATCGATGGCGTCCAGTTCGTTTTTGCTCGCGTTGGCATCGCCGCCGTTAAGCAGGGAGCTGCGCTGCAAATTTAACTTTTTAATCTCTTTGATTACAGAGATAAGCGTCTCGCCGTTAGGAGTTTTTTTCTGCGAAGTCTCCGTTTTGGCGACCTTTTCTGCGATCATATTTATTACTTCAGTTTTATTGCCATCCTCCGCACCGAGGGATTTGGATAAAATTTTAGCGACTTCCTTTTTGATCTCGGTTTTGTTGTTTTCTAAAGTAAGATTTGCCTCTGGAGCGGAAGAATTTGTCTCTACAAAGCTTCCTTCACCGGTCGTGTTGAGGTCTGCAAACGCTAAAGCGACGCTAAAAAGACTAATCGTTAAAAAGCTGATTATAGATTTTTTCATAATCCATTCCCTTATTTAATAGCGTAAAATGCGCGCCTTCGTCGTCGTAGTTGAATAGCTCGCCCGTTTCGATGACGTAGTGCCAGCCGTAAATTTTAATCTCGCCGTTTTTATAGGCATCTTTGATGCCAGGAAAGCTAAGTAAATTTTGCATGGAATTTATAATATTTAATCTCTCGGTGATCCACTCGCGCTTGTCGGTGCCGAGGTCTTTTAGCTTTTCGACCTCGTCTTTTACGGGCTGCATTAAATTTAGCCAGCGCCTTACGTTTGGAATTTTTTCGAGCTTTTTTGCGTCATAAAACAGCGCCGCGCAGCCACCGCAGTTACTATGCCCGCAAACGATGATATTTTTGATATTTAGCGAATACAGCGCGTATTCAATCGCTGAGGTAGTCGCTAAAAATTCCTCGCTAATGCGGTATGGAGGAACGACGTTTGCGATATTTCGCACGACGAAAAGCTCTCCTGGAAGCGTCGAAGTAATTAGGCTTGGCACCACGCGCGAGTCGGAGCAGCCGATAAAAAGCGTGTGGGGCTTTTGATGATTTGCCAGACTCCCGAAAAGCTCGGCATGCTCGGCAAAATTTTCTTCCATAAATTTAATAGCTCCGTTTATTAACTGGCTGGGCATACTTTCTCCTTAAAAAAGTCGGGAATTATATATTACTTTCATAAATAGATAGAATTCTGGGAATTTTTAATTATATATTTACCAAATTTTCGCTAAACTCCCCGCTCATAAATCAAAAGAAGGAGAAAAATATGAGTCTATACGACAGACGAAATTACGCGGATGGCTACGAGCTATCGGACGCATCACTGGAACAAGGACGAATCTCTCAGACTATTAAACAAACCTATGCGCTTTTAACCGCTTCGATGATAGCTGCGGCGGCAGGGGCTTTTGTGGCGATGAGCTTTGGTGTGAGCTTGGCTATTCATCCATTTTTATATCTAGTGCTTTTAATGGGGCTAATTTTTGGTATGCAAGCAGCCGTAAATCGCGGTGCTAATACGATCGCGCTAGTTTTGCTTTTTGCATTTACCTTTATTACCGGTCTTACTCTAGGTAAATTGATCGCTATTTATATCGCAGCGGGTGCCGGAGACGTGGTAACGCATGCGTTTGTAGCTACGGCGATTACTTTCGGTGCTCTCACCGTTTATGCGATGAATACAAAGACAAATTTCGACTCTTGGGGCAAACCGCTATTGGTATCGCTTGTAGCTATTATCGTGCTAAGCCTTTTGAACTACTTCTTTTTCAAAAGCACCATGCTTGATATAGCGATTTCAGCTTTTTCGGCTTTAATCTTTTCGATGTATATCATCTACGATACTAAAAATATCATAAACGGCACCTACACTTCACCGATAATGGCTGCCGTAGATATGTATCTAAACATCTACAACCTCTTCCTTTCGCTGCTAAGAATTTTCGGCGCAAGCAGAGACTAAATTCTATGCACCGCTTCGTGCGGTGCGCTCTTAACTTAAAATTTATAAATCTTTTATTATAATTGCAAATTCAATTTTTTCAAAAGGTTTTATAGTGACTACGTTATTTTTGGTTTTACAGGTCGTCTTCGCCGTGATAATTACGATCTCCGTTCTGCTGCAAAAGAGCTCTTCTATCGGGCTTGGCGCATACAGCGGAAGCAACGAAAGCTTATTCGGAGCTAAGGGTCCGGCGGGGTTTTTAGCTAAATTTACCGCTGCGATGGGAATTTTATTCGTGATAAACACACTTGTGCTTGCGTATTTCTATCAGCAAGATGCTAAATCTTCCGTAGTCGATCGCGTAAAGATTGAAGCGAATGCTACTAAATCCGTGCCAAACGCTGTCCCTGGCGTGCCGTCTATCCCTACTTCTGGCATAAAGCCTAATTTCACTCCTGCAAGCACCGAGTCAAATTCCATAATTAGCGGCGAGACCAATGCGACGGATACGAAAATCGAAGCGCCCGCAGCTCCTGCTACCGATACTGCCGCAGCTAGCGTGCCTGCTCGGTCGCAAGCATCAAGTGATACCAACGCGAGCGCCGCTTCCGCAGATCAAAACACAACCAAATAAACTCTAAATTTTAAAATTTAAAAGCGCAAAATCCGCGCTTTTAAATGCTATTCTTATTTTTTTAACGCTATAATTTCGCAAATTTTATTTAAAGGATTTGAATGCTAGAAGCTATCTACAAAGAGCAAAGAGCAAACGGCGATCGAGCTATCGAGGCTTTGAAAAAGGACTTTACGACGCTACGTACCGGTAAAGTGAGCGTGGCGATCCTGGATCATATTTTCGTGGATTATTACGGCTCGCAGACTCCGCTAAATCAGGTCGCGACCGTCCTTTCGACCGATGCAGTAACGATTTCGATCACGCCGTGGGAGAAACCGATGCTAAAGGCGATCGAAAGCGCGATCGCAGCGGCGAATATCGGCGTCAATCCGACTAACGACGGCGAGAGCGTGAAGCTATTTTTCCCGCCGATGACGATCGATCAGCGCCAAGAAAACGCAAAAAAGGCCAAAGCGATGGGCGAAAAAGCAAAAATCGGCATTCGCAACGTCCGCAAAGACGCCAACGACGAGATCAAAAAGCTTGAAAAAGACAAAGCGATCTCCGAAGACGACGCCAAAAAAGGCTACGACGAGGTGCAAAAGATCACCGACTCTTACTCAAGTAAAATCGACGACGCAGTCAAGGCCAAAGAAGCCGAGCTTTTGAAGGTTTAAGCTGTGAATATAGAAAAAATCTATCGCGACTGCGGCGCATATCTGCGAGGGCATTTTCTGCTTTCAAGCGGCAACCACTCGGAATTCTATCTGCAAAGCGCCAAAGTACTTGAGGATCCGCGGCTCGCGGGACAGCTCGCAGACGAACTCGCCGCTATCATCGAAAAAGCGGGCGTGGAGTTTGACAGCGTCTGCTCGCCCGCGCTGGGCGGAATTTTAGCGGGCTACGAGCTAGCTCGCGCGGCGAAAAAGCGTTTCATATTTACCGAGCGCGTAGATCGCGTAATGAGCCTGCGCCGCGGCTTTGAAGTGCATAAGGGCGAGAGATTTATCATCTGCGAGGACATCATCACGACGGGCGGCTCGGCTCTTGAGAGCGCCAGGCTCATCGAAAACCTCGGCGGCGAGGTCGTGGGCTTTGCCGCGCTTGCCAATCGCGGATTTTGCAAGGTTGCAAATTTAGCGGGCAGCAGTGCAAAGGCTGGCGCCAAGCTGCCCGCGGATAAGCCGTTTTTTGCGCTAGGCAATTTTGAGTTTGAAATTTACGAGCCCGCGACTTGCCCGCTTTGTGCCGCCGGAAGCAAGGCAATCAAGCCTGGTAGTCGCGGAAACTAGGCGCCGATTTGCTGCTAAGAAACCGCAACGAGATTAAATTTTATCCTCTCGGCTCTAAATTTAGCGCGCTGGAATTTTGAAATTTAATCTAAAACGGATCAAAATGGCAAAACAAAAAGCTAAAATTTCACCGATTTTTCTACGTATAAAGGCCTTCATCGTCGATCTTTTCATCATCGCGATGCCCCTATTCTACGGCGTTACCTATCTCGTCTTGGGCTCGAAAGAGGCTCTGTGGCGCAACCAAGCCGCAATTGCGCTTATCTGGCTTGCTTACGGCGCGATTTGCGCAGCATTTTACGCTCGCAGCGCCCAAACGCCGGGCTATAAGCTCGCGGGGCTTTATCTTATCGATGTTCGCAGCGGGCGCAAAGTAAGCTTTTTTAGGGCACTAGCTCGCTTTGCGTGCTTCGTTTTTGCAGGCTTTAGCGTCATCGGGCTTTTGATCTGCTTTTTTCGCAAAGATAGATTAAATTTACACGACCTGCTAAGCGGGGCTGCGCCCGTCGTGCGAAAGGACGCGCAATGAGCGGGCAAATTTGCGGCATCGACGAGGCGGGGCGCGGCTGTCTTGCAGGACCGCTTTGCGTCGCGGGCTGCGTGCTAGCGCGCGAGATCGCAGGACTTGCCGATAGTAAAAAACTAAGCGAAAAGCGCCGCGAGGAGCTCTACACTCAGATCATCGAAAACTCGCGCTACAAAATCGTCGAAATTTCAAGCGCGCAGGTCGATGAGGCGGGCCTAAGTTCGTGCCTAAGATCGGCGCTTGAACAAATTCTCGCGTATTTTGCG
>CAJPSJ010000007.1 GCA_905373295.1 uncultured Campylobacter sp.
GCGAATGCCCAGTCTCTGCCGCCACATCTATTAACGCAATAGCAGATAAATTTCACACCCTTTTATCGATAGTGCAACTACGCAAAGAAAGCGTATTAATACCGCGAAATTTATTGAATTCTTGAAATTTTTGATCTTTAAAATATCGCAAGACGGCTAGATCGCCAAAATTTCATATTATTTGAATTGATTGTTAAAAAATAGATTCGGAAGCATAGCTCCCGAATCTACGGATAAGATTAAATTCTTAGAATTTAATCGGATGGTGGTGGAAGTCGTCGTAAACGACCTTGTTGGTCTGAAACTTAATGCGCTTAAGCTCGCGGATACGCAAAAATTCCTCTTCGTCGATCTTTTTAATCTGAATCGCTGCCTTAAACGTAGGCGTTTTAGCGATTAGATCCCAGCCGCCGCTGGTTAGCTCGTTGCAGCAGCTCTCCCAGTAGTGATAAGACATCTGAATGATACCATCCATTATACACTCGGTGATGTCTGCCTTGATCGCGATATAGCCGTAGCGGCTCCACGCGACGATGAAATCGCCCTGCGAAATTCCATATCGCTCGGCGAGTTTCGGATTCATTTCCGCAATCGGTCCTATCGCGTCGCCGCCCTGCTCAACGGTCTTAGAGCGCCTAGTCATCGCGCCTCCTGCGTACTCGTAAACCTTACGCGTAGTTAGAAGCTGGATTGGGAACTCTGCATCGGTCTTCTCGTCCACGGAGCCCGCCATTACAGGATAATCTTTCGGCATATTCATACGCTTTGCGAATTCCTCTTTGGCGCTTTCGATCTTGCTCTTATCATCCACGAATAGAACTGGGACGAAATTTCCTTTACCGTCTGGAGTAAAGAATTTCTTATCAAGATACAATGCAGGTCCGCCCATAGAATTCTCATCAGGGCACGGCCAGTGAAGTCCGTGGTATTTTTTGATGCGGTAATAGCTCATTCCGCCGTAATTGTGTGGAGCTACCCTACGCACCTCTTCCCAAATCTGCTCTGGAGATTGGAATGTGAAATAATCCCCTAGTCCTAGGCGTCTGGCAAGCTCGCAGATGATAGCCCAGTCTTGTCTAGCTTGTCCCGGAGGGGTTACTACGATCTCGCTGTGCTGCACGCGGCGCTCAGCGTTAGCATAAGTGCCCTCCTTCTCGCCGCTGCAAGCTCCAGGAAGCACGACATCTGCTTTGCGACTCGTCTCAGTTAAGAAAATATCTTGGATCACATACATCTCTACCTGCGAAATCGCGCGCAAGAAGTGGTTTGCGTTCGGATCGGTCATAACCGGGTTTTCGCCCATCGTCCAGAAAAATTTTACCCTACCATCAAGAATTGCGTCAGGCACTTCGGTTTTATGAATGCCGATCTTGCCATTTAGATGACCTTTTGGTAAATTCCACTGGCGCTCAAACCAATCACGGGCACTCTCGTCGGTTACGGCTTTATAACCAGTAAATACGTTAGGAAGTATTCCCATATCGCAGCAGCCTTGAACGTTTTCTTGTCCGCGGATCGGTAGATCGCCGCTGCCTAGCTCGCCTACGTTACCCGTTACGAGCATTAAATTTGAAATATCACAAACCGCACCCACGCCGTGATTGAAGTGAGTTACACCCATTCCGTGCGTGATAACCGCAGGTCGCGTAGTAGCATAAATTCTAGCCGCTTTTCTAATATCCTCGGCGTTTAGCCTAGTGTATTTGGCTACGGCTTCAGGCGAATAATCCTTAACCGCCTCTTTTACATATTCAAAGCCCTTGGTGTATTTCTCAACGAATTCGTGATTTACCAAATCCTCGTCGATAATAGCATGGATTAAAGCGTTTATAACCGGGATATTGTGCTCTGGCTCAAGCTGGAGGTGGATATCTGCGCGATTTGCAAATTCCGTCTTAACCGGGTCAATGACGATGAGTTTAGCGCCTCTATTTAACGCTCTTTGAATGTGCATAGCTACGATCGGGTGACCATTTTCAGGGTTTGAGCCGATCATCATAATGCAGTTGCTGTGAGTTCCGATCTCAGTAAAGCTATTTGTAGCCGCTCCGTTACCGATTGTTTTGGCAAGACCTGCCACAGTCGGAGCGTGTCAAATGCGCGCGCAGTGATCGATATTATTCGTGCCTAAAATTCTAAGTAGCTTCTGCGCTACGTAGTTATCCTCATGCGTACAGCGTGCGGAATAGTTTCCGGCTATCGCGTCGGCGCCGTATTTTTCTTTAACCTCGAGCATCTTTTTAGCAACCAAATCAAGCGCTTCGTCCCAGCTAGCCTCGACCAAATCGCCGTCTTTACTAAATTTGCCATTCTTTTTACGAATTAGCGGAGTAGTAAGCCTATCTCTAGAACCTACGTAATTCCATCCGTAATAACCTTTCAAACATAAACAACCCTGATTTACGGGGTTGTCGCTTACGCCGGTTGCGGATTTGATATAATTGTCTTCCGCAGTCAGCTCGATTTGACAGCCTGTGCCACAATAAGGGCATATGACCTTGCCTTTATTCGCCATATTTTCTCCTTTCGAAAATACTAAACATGCAAAATTACCATATATGCAATTTCGGCACAATTATATAAATTCTTACCTAAAATAAAATTGAAATTTTGCCTTAAGCTAAAAGAATTTTTTCAATTATAATTAGGAGTAAGTTAGGGTAATTTAAGTAGTAATTTAAATTTTAAAATATACTTTAATACTGATATACTAGATATTTAAAGCAAATAATCAACGAACCGGTTTAAAAAAGAAATTAGTTTTTAAATTTAAGCTTTGAAAGCAAATTTATCAAATAAATTCCAAATATTGTCAGATAAATGACGGAATTTTTTTACGGACTTAAATATAATTACACCAAAATTTTTAGTAAAAAATTTTTAAAATTCCTTAAGTCAAGGAGAAAGGTATGAAACAACATAAATTTGTAATCTGCGATTACAAACGATGTATCGGTTGCACGACGTGCATGGCAGCCTGTTACTCAAGTGCCTACGAGCGCGGCAAGCTTGCTAAATCGCGACTTACCGTGCTTAGACAGGCTTACGGTGTTATGCCTACGCAGTGCAGGCAGTGCGATGACGGACCATGCGCAAACGTCTGTCCTACCGGTGCGCTTCGCTTCGATAATAACTATATCGAATTACACGAAGAAATTTGCATCGGATGCAAGATGTGTACGCTCGCCTGTCCTTATGGCGCGATCAGCTCGAATGCCGAGCTTATGCCGTCAGTAAATTATGCGGTCGAGCCGAAGTATTATCTCGAGATCGAAAGCCAAGCGGGTGCCAAAAGCACCGCCATCAAATGCGATCTATGCAACGGACGCGAAAACGGTCCTGCATGCGTCGAGGTTTGCCCAACTAGCGCTATCATTATGATAGATCCTAAAGAAGGTAAGCATAAATTGGGCTTTGCGATAGACTACGATGCGGCTAATGCTTTTGCAAAAGACGTGTTAAACGGCGAAATCAGTTGCGTCGCCAAAAAAGAAGGAGGCGCAAAATGATAAGCGTCTATACTTTATTTATCGTCAGTGCAGTAATTAGTATCCTTTTATACTGCGCTCCAAAAACTGCCGTTAAGGTGGGATTTGGATTAGGTGCTATCAGCTGTTTTTACGCGATGTGTCATTTCGTAGCCAATATGGGCGTAAGCGATAGCTTCGTTTTGGGCGGTACTTTCTTATATGCGCCAAAATTTGCTTTAAGTCCGCTTGGAAATTTCTTCAGCTTCGTAGTCGTTTTTATAGGCTTTGCAAGCAGCGTTTACGGTATGAGCTATGCTGAGGAATATATCGGAAAGGCAAATATCGGCGTTTTTGCATGTTTATTTAATACCTTCATCTTATCTATGCTTTTAGTTATCAGTGCGGATAATGTATTTTGCTTCGCTGTTTTATGGGAGCTTATGACGTTAATTTCGTCATTTCTAATCATAGTAAACGATGGCAAAGGCACGCTCAAAGCCGTTATGGTATATCTAGGTATAGCGCAGATCGGTGCATTTTGTATCACCTGTGGCTTACTTATCATTGCAAACTACGCAGGAAGCTTCGAATTTGCGGAGTGGGGAAAAGTAAATATGCCTATGGGCGCTTCTGTAGCAGCATTCATCTTGTTTTTGGTCGGCTTCGGTTCAAAAGCGGGAATGTGGCCTTTTCACGTTTGGCTACCGCAAGCTCACCCTGCGGCTCCATCGAATGTCTCTGCGCTAATGAGCGGCGTTATGATTAAAGTAGCGCTCTTTACCCTTGTTAAATTTACGCTATTTTTGCCGCTAAGCATCTATTTTGGGCTTGCAGTTTTGATCCTAGGAGCAGCTAGCTCGCTTTTCGGCGTTTTATACGCTTTGTGCCAGCACGACTTCAAAGCGCTTCTTGCGTACCACTCAGTTGAAAATATCGGAATTATCTTGCTAGGTCTTGGCACCGGAATTTACGGCGTCGCAGCTGGCAACGTAACGCTAGCCGCAGTCGGATTTTTGGCAGGCTGCTACCACGTAGTAAACCACGCGATATTCAAAGGTCTTTTATTCCTATGCGCAGGCTCGGTAATCCACGCTACCCATACGCAGAATATGGACATTTTAGGCGGTCTAGCTAAAAAGATGCCTCTAACCGCGGTCGGTATGTTTATCGGCATCATGGGTATCGCAGCGCTTCCTCCTGTAAATGGCTTCGTTTCGGAGTGGTTTACCTATCAAGGAATGCTTCAAGGCGCTAAAGAGAGCGGAATTTTCATTAGATACGCTTTCTCACTAGCAGTAGTCGCACTTGCGCTTACGGGCGTTTTGGTCGGTATGCACCTTAAGCTTTATGCGGTAATCTTCGCAGGAACCCCAAGGGATGAAAAAATTTGGGAGAACGCAAAAGAAAGTCCTCTTGGAATGGTTTTAGGAATGATCATACTGATGATAGGCTGCGTGGGATTTGGTGTAGGCGCACACTTCATAGTCGATTACATCATGCAGGCGGTAAATTCTATCACTTCCAATAGCGGGTATGTTGCAAGCCTAGGCGCTTCGTCAATCACTTCGCCTTTGGGAAGTATCGTTTCAACTCCTCTTATTGCAGTGATTTTGTGTTCTACAATGCTGCTTCCGTTTATCATCCTAGCGGTTATGAAAGCAAATCGCGACAAACCTCGTGAGACCGATCCTTGGGCGTGCGGCTTTAAATATAGCCCTCGCATGCAGATAACTGGTGGTCCTTTTACCGGCGATTTAAGAAAGATTATGGACTGGTTATTTAGAGGTCATAAACGCAGAATAGAGCAAAACGGCTACTTCGGACCGATCGAGTATCACAACCACCCACAAGACATTTGGTGGACGATGATTTATCAACCGGTAATCGATTGGAGTAAGAAGATCGCCGATAAGATAGGAATTATTCAAAGCGGCTATGCAAATTTATATACGCTTTACATCCTAATCTATCTTTGCGCGATACTGGGCGTCGGATATTTCTTGATCTAGGAGGTTTGAGATGCAGACTATACAAACTATATTTTTAATGATATTTCAAGTCGCGGTTATCGTCCTAGTCGCTCCACTCTTCGACGGTATGGCTAGAAAACTTCGAGCCAAGCTTCAGTCGAAACAAGGAAGCGATTTTTTCCAGACTTACCGCGATATTATTAAGCTTTTTAAGCGCGGCAGGACCGTTCCTGCGTGCAGCCACTGGGTATTTAGATGGGCGCCGTTTTTCCTTTTCGCTACTTCGGCGGCGATTTTGGCGGCTATTCCTATTACATACAGCAAAGATACCCTTTTCGGAGCGTATTCGGATATTTTCGTTATCCTATATCTAGGCGCACTTTTGCGCTTCGTATTCGGTGCGGCTTCGATAGATAGCGGTAACCCGTTTGCCGCAACCGGCGGTGGACGCGAGCAGATGCTTGCCGTTTTTGTCGAACCTGTGATGATGATGTGCCTAATCGTAGTAATGATGGCTGCAGGAACTTCAAATTTAGTTGAGATCCAGCAGATGGTACGCAGCGGTCAGATCGGCTATCAAATTCCAAGCTTTGCTGTCGCCTCGATTGCGTTTTTATGGTGTATGTATGTCGAGACCGGCAGAAAGCCATTTGATCTTGCCGAAGCCGAACAAGAGCTTCAAGAAGGTCTACTTGGCGAATATGCAGGCAGCGATCTAGGCTTAGTGCAAGCGGCGCTTATTTTGAAGCAATTTGCGATGATCGGATTATTCCTAACGATATTTGAGCCGTGGAATTTTAGCAATCCGCTTTTAGCGATCATAATCTTCGTGCTAAAAACCGGCGTATTTTACGTAGCAGCCGTTTTCATCGACAACTTTGGACCGCGCTTTAGAATGACTTCGAGCATGCGCAAAATTTCATGCGGTGCTCTTGCCATCGCTTTTGCGGCATTAACGCTTTACGTAGTAGGATTTTAAGATGAATAGTATCGATATTTTAGCAATTTGTATGATCGTAACGTCACTTGCGGTATTCGGACTTAGAAATTTAAAGCTTTCAATCGGAATTTACGCGATTCAGACGCTACTTTTGGTAAGCATATTTTTTATGCTGTATTCTAACTTCAATGCGCCGCAGCTTAGAATTTGGGCGATAGTGGCGTTTTTTACGAAGGTTATTTTCGTGCCAGGAATTTTATTTTGGCTAGTTAAAAAGCTGGATGTGATCAGCGAGGATGAGCCGGTAGGCGGCTTTTTCGTAAGCCCCGTTATTGCGATGGGATTTTCGCTAGCGATTGCGATGACAATCAATCCGATCTTGCTTAAATTCTCTCTTATTCAAGAAAGAATCGTTCTAATAGCGGCGGTAACCGTATTTATGATGGGAATTTTCGGCTTCATGCTAAGAAATTCTTTCATCAAGCAAATTCTAGCCTACTGCCTATTTGAAAACGGCATCCACCTAAGCCTTGCGCTTATGGCTTACAACTCTCATGAGCTAGTCGAGCTTGGAATTTTAACCGACGCGATCTTTGCGGTTATTATTATGAGCGTTTTGGCAGTTAGATTTTACAAAGCTTATGACGGGCTTGATACGTCTAAAGCTTCGAATTTAAGGGGTTAATGATGAATAGTTTAGCTTTTATATTAATTTTTCCGTTGCTCGGAGCGCTGATATTATTCTTATGCCCTAAAAATTTCAAGCTCCTAAGCACGCTACACGTTTTGATTTCTGGGGTTACATCCGCAGGGCTACTCTGTAACGTAGGCAAGCTTCTAAGCGGCAATGCCGAGGCGTTTTACGCATACGATAAATTTCTATTCCTAGATAGCCTAGGCTGCGTATTTTTAGTGCTAATCGCCGTAACGGGCTTTTTGGTAAATTTATACTCCACCACCTATATGAAATGGGAGATACAGGGCGGTCATTTAGATCTTAGCGATCTTAGAAAATACTACGCGCTCTGCCATGTTTTCGTTTTTACGATGACGCTTAGCGTGATCTGTAACAACGTCGCGTTTATGTGGGCTGCAGTAGAGGCTACTACGTTAGCATCGGTATTTTTGGTCGCTATTCATAAAGACAAAAAATCTACCGAGAGCGGTTACAAATATATAGTTATCTGCTCGATCGGCTTAGCGTTTGCGCTTTATGCGACCGTTTTACTATATGCGGCTACATTCAAAATCACAGGTGACGGCGAGGCCTCGATGCTTTGGACGAGCATTATGGATAATGCCAAAAATTTAAACGGCGATGCTGCTAAGCTTATCTTTATATTTGCTCTAATTGGCTTTGGAACCAAAGCAGGACTTGCTCCTACTCACACTTGGCTTCCTGATGTTCACGCAGAAGGTCCAGCTCCTATTTCGGCCTTGCTTTCGGGCGTACTTTTAAAATGTGCGATGCTAGCGATATTTAGATATTACGCTATCACAGCTCAAGCTGTAGGCTTTGACTTCGTTCAATCCGTGATGTTAATTTCCGGTACGATCACGCTATTTATAGCAGGAATTTTCCTCGTTCGTCAGCACGACGTAAAGAGGATGTTTGCTTACCACTCAGTCGTTCATATGGGTGTTATTGCATTTGCGCTAGGCATCGGCGGATATTTTGGCTTGCTTGCCGCGATCTTTCACTGCTTAGCTCACAGCTTTACTAAGGCTCTTGCATTCTGCTCTACCGGTAATATCGCTAGAATTTATGGTCACAAAGATATGTCTAGAATGGGCGGTATGGTAAAAATCGCTCCGCTTACTACGATAATGTTTGGCGCTGCGGTTTGCTCGCTCGTAGGTGTTCCTGCGTTTGCGATCTTTGTAAGCGAATTTAACGTTTTTAAAGGCGCGATAGCCAGCGGTCAATACATAGCCGTAGCATTATTTGCGATCGCGCTCGTAATTATTTTCATCGCGGACTTCGCACACTTTAATCTTGCGAGCTTCGGTACGCCTAAAGGTGAAGTGGTTTATGCTAAAGAGATGAGCTTGTTTGAAAATTTACCGCTAATCTTGCTTTGCGCTTTAGTGATAATTTTCGGCGTATGGCACGTAGGTGATTTTTGGATGCTCGTCGAAAACGGCGTTAGAATAATGATGAGAGGTTAAAAATGAGAGGCGATAAATTTATAGAAATTTTAAAGACTAAAGTCAAGGTCTTAGAAGTTACCCGCCAAGCCGAGGATCAAATCACCGTTTTAGTGGATAGAAATGATCTGCCGCTTGCGGTTAAGACGCTATATTATGACATCGGCGGTTTTATCAGCACGATGATCCCTAACGATGAGCGCGAGCTAAACGGAAATTTCGCGCTTTACTATGCGATATCTATGGAAGGTGGCAAAATGACCGAAGCGGAGGATTTCGCCGCAGAGGATAAATGCTTCATCACCGTTAGGACGCTAATTCCCGGATCGGATCCCACATTCCCGTCGGTTACTCCTTTAGTGCCTGCTTGCGTATGGTACGAAAGAGAAGCCTTCGATATGTTTGGTTTAATCGCCGAAGGCTTGCCTGATAAACGCCGTTTGGTGTTAAGCGACGATTGGCCGGATGGGCTTCATCCACTTCGCAAAGATGCAATGGACTATCGCTATAGGCCCGATCCTGTAGATCATAAAGACGAGCCTAATGCAGAGTTTTTATTTCCTAGCGGCGACGGCGTAGTAGATGTTCCGCTTGGACCTCTTCACGTAACGAGCGATGAGCCGGGACACTTCAGACTATTTTGCGACGGCGATGAGATTATCGATGCGGACTACCGCTTGTTTTATCAACACCGCGGTATGGAGAAACTAGCTGAAAACCGAATGAATTACGATCAGATGGGCTATTTAGCAGAGCGCGTCTGCGGAATTTGCGGCTACGCTCATGCGATTGCGTGTATTGAAGCAGCGGAGAAAGCTATCAAGCTTGAAATTCCGCTTCGTGCGCAAGCCATCCGCGTCATCTGCCTTGAGATCGAGCGCCTTCACAGCCATCTTTTAAATATCGGTTTAGCCTGCGAGGTAACAGGTAACTACAACGCCTTTATGCATATCTTTAGGGTGCGCGAGTATTCTATGGAGCTAGCTCAGCTCGTAACCGGCGGCCGCAAGACTTACGGCAATGTCATTATGGGCGGACTTCGCCGTGATATGACCGATAATGAAATTCGCAAGAGCATCGAGATCATCAACAAGCTCGACGTTCAAATTTCTGAAATTTGGGACGCCGTTATGGAGGATAAACGCCAAATCGGTCGCTGGAAAGGCGTAGGCGTATTAGATCGCAAAGTGGCGCGTGATTTTAGCCCGGTAGGTCCAAATATGAGAGCTTCCGGTTTTAAACGCGACAACCGCTACGATCACCCTTATGATTTCTTCAACAAGATAGAATTCGAAGTAGCCGTAGAGCACGGTGGCGATGTATTCAGCCGCGAAGTCGTAAGATATAAAGAGCTTAAACAATCGATCCACATCATCAGGCAGTGCTTGCATCAAATGCCGCAAACTCCGATAATGATCGATCCACAGACTATGATCAGACCGGAAAACTACGCTTTAGGTCACGACGAAGCACCACGCGGCGAAAACGTGCATTGGATTATGCAAGGAAACGCGCAGAAGGTTTACCGCTGGAGATGTCGCGCCGCTACGTATAACAACTGGCCGAGCTTGCGATTTCAATTCCGCGGAAATAACATCTCCGATGCAGCGCTAATCGTATGCTCGATGGATCCGTGCTACTCATGCACCGAGCGCGTAACTTTAGTCGATATTAATAGCGGAAAGAGTAAAATTCTAACCGAAAAAGACCTTAAGAAATTTTGCCAGGACGGCAAGGTTAGCAAAAAGGATTTAAGATGATGAAATTATTCGACATTACCGAAAAATATGGTAAGGCGACCTATGCTTATCCGTTTGAGCCATACATCGTGCCCGAGAATTTTCGCGGGCAACCTGAATACACCTACGAGCTTTGCATAGGCTGTGCTGCATGCGGAATCGCATGCCCATCTAATGCGATTGAGCTTAAGATGAACGAAGCCCAAACTAAACTAATTTGGGAATTTGACTGTGGGCGCTGCATATTTTGCGGTCGCTGCGACGAGGTATGCCCTACGGGAGCGGTAAGGCTAGGCAATAGCTTTGAGCTAGCGGTAAAATTTGATAAAAGCGCGCTTATCCAACACGGCGAGCTTGAGATGGAGAAATGCAGCTGCTGCGGTAAGCCGATGACCCCAAAAAGGCTCATCAATTACACGTTAGAAAAGTTAAGTACTGCAAATTTGCTCCCAGGCAGATTAGAAGAAGCTAAAAAATATCTCTATATCTGTCCTGAATGCAAAAAAGCTCAAGCGGTCGAAAGAGTGACCAAAGGTATAGAGGAGGCAATAAAATGAGTTTGTATCAAGTCCCCGAAAATATTAAAAACGCAAACGATCTAACCGCAAAATTGGAGCTTTTGAAAAATATCAAACGAAGCTTCAGCGTTTATCGTATCGACTGCGGAAGTTGCAATGGCTGTGAAATCGAAATTTTTGCTTCTATCACGCCGATGTGGGATCCGGAGCGCTTCGGATTTAAACTCGTAGCTAACCCTCGCCACGCAGATATCTTAGTCTGCACCGGCCCAGTTACTCGCCAGATGTATTATCCGCTGCTTCGCGCTTATGAGGCTGCACCTGATCCAAAGATCGTAGTAGCTCTGGGAGCCTGCGGAAGCACTGGTGGAATTTTCCATGACGCATATAGCGTATGGAGCGGCATCGATAAGATTGTACCGGTAGATGTTTATATCCCCGGCTGCCCTCCGCATCCTGCTAGCATCATCTATGGTCTTGGCATGGCGCTTGGCATCATCGATCAAAAGCTTCAAAAGAAGAGCTATGAGCAAGATAGCACTCTTCCGCCACCGGTTAAGAGTTCAGTTATCGGCGATATTTTATTCGAGCGCGATCTGCAAGCTGAAGCTAAGAGGCTGATGAGCTATATTTTCGGAAGAGTTTTATTTGCAAAATATATGGATGCGATCAAAACCTCATCTGACGTTCACGATCCAAAAGCTTCTCGCGAGGCTCTACTTAACGCTATCCACACCGAAGAGGATCCTAGATACGCGGAGTGCATGGCGCTATTACACAACGACGTGTATCTAAAATATGCCCGCGCTGCGGAGGAATTTAAAATCGATCCGCAAAAAGAGGTCTGGAGCAAACGATGATTGAGGTTTTTAAGCTTACAAAGCGGCATATGGACGAAAACGAAAATTTACCCAAAGAGCTAAAGGATATCAAGGTTTTTTCCACCTGCGTCGGTCATGGCGTAGGCACGATCGATTTTAGCGAAAAGGTACTTGAGATAGACGATGAAGAATTTAAACGCATCATCGAGAACTCAGGCGACTACGTTAAATTTAAGATCGGTAACCTAAGCAAGTATTTCGAGATTGAAATTTTTGCCGAGCACGCAGCTAAGCTAATCCCTCAGCTTTGCGAATGTGAGCTTAAAGATCTGCTAAAAAATATGCGCGAAGGATACTTCGTGCTAAGGAAGGATTTTTGATGCGAAAGGCGTTGCTTTGTATCGGCAATCCCCTTCGCGGCGACGACGACGTGGGCAATGAAACGGGGCGAATAGTCGAGGCAAACTTAAAAGATTGGCGCGTTTTTTATGGGCAGGATGTGCCCGAAAACGAATTTGCAGCCCTTAGGGAATTCGCCCCTGAAATTCTGATCGTAGTAGATGCGATGAGCGGCTTTGATGAGGATAAGATTGAATTTTTCGACCTCAGCAACGATCGCGACTATATCTACTCGACGCACAACCTGCCTACGCCGGTGCTTCTAAGCTATCTGCGCAAAATTTGCCCAAAGACGTTGTTTTTGGGCATTAGCGTGTTGCTCGATAACGTCCTTGATTTTAAAGAAGGACTGAGCGAGAGCGCAAAAAAAAGTGCGCAAAAAGCTTATGAGCGTATCTTAGAAATTGATTCAAATTTAAATGAGGAGGAGTAAATGTTAAATCCTGCAGAAACCGCGCAAGCGGTGTCTAGTTCGATGCAACACAAGGCGCATACCCCGCTAATTAGCATAATTTTTCTAGCTATAATGGCGGGCGCTGCAATCGCTATGGGAGATATTTTCTGGGCTCACTCGACCGTCGGAATGGCTGAAAAGCAATCTATTGGCTTATCGAATTTCATCGGTGGTATTACCTTTAGCTGCGGTCTGATGATGGTGGTTTTTTACGGTGGGCATCTATTTACCAGCTCGGTTTTAACGGGCGTACCTGCCGCCGATGGCAAATTACCGCTAGGTAAAACTATCGGTTATTGGGCTATCGTTTGGTGCTTTAACTTTGTAGGTGGCGCGTTAATCGCGTATATGTATTATTACTCAGGACTTCCGCTTAAATATGATGGCTACATCTTGCAGCACTTCATTCCTGCAGCAGCAGGCAAAATAAACGCACCTTTTCATGAGCTATTCATCCGCGGAATTTTTTGTAACGTGTTTGTATGTATGTCTATCTGGACTGCGACCAGCGAGAGCAATCTATCGGGTAAATTCTTTGCAATTATGTGGATGATCGGCGCATTCGTAGCTTGCTCGATGGAACACTGCGTGGCAAATATGTTTATCCTAACTGAAGGTATCATCGCTAAAGGCCACTATTTAGCAGCTGCGGGTGGCGATGTAAATGCTCTTGCAAGCTCGCTTCACGGCGTAACGGCGGCTCAAATAGATTCAATAAACTGGGGAAATTTCATCGTTAAAAATATGATCCCGGTTACGCTAGGTAACATCTGCGGCGGTCTATTTTTCGTAGGCTTGGTCGGATTTATGGTCAATAAATATGATATGAAAAAGAAAGACTAATCTATCGCACTTCAGCACGATATAAACAAAATATGGCGCGGCACTTTGCCGCGCATTTTTAGTTTCTTAAATTTTAAAAATTCTCATACATAAAATTTCGCTCGATCCAAAATTTTAGACGAAATCCTAACGAAATTCGGGATGAAATTCTAAAACCAAGCTCTTGATAAAAATTTTACGCTGTAAATTTAGACAAAATTCTACTCTGCAACTTTAGACAAAATTTCGCGCCTAAGGCGCAACGTAAGCCGCACAATGCTCTCAAAACTCTAGCCCGCGTCTAAACACAGTAACTAAGCAATCTGTCGTAGTCCAGGATCAAAAACTCGTGCTGACTGATTTTTTGAATTACGTTATCTTTTACAAGCTCGTTAAACGCGGTACTCGCGCTTTGACGCTTGAGCCCCACAAAGGATGAAAGCACCTTTAGCGAAAAGGGCAAAAAGACGTATTTGTAGCCATTTTGATGAAAATTCTGCTCGTTTGCAAGCTCGATCAAAAAGCTCGCGATGCGCCCTTTTGCATTTTCAAAAAGTATGGAGCGCGTGATTTTGCGCTGCAGCAGAATTATCTCAGTCAAAATTTTTATATACGCCTCGCAAAAGCTGCGATTTGCCAAGATCTCTCCGAGTCCGCTCGCATCGATCGTGTAAATCTCGCTGTCCTCTAAAAACTCAAGCGCGCAAATTTCATTAAGAATAGTGATATTGTCCTTGTTTAGGTAGTTGATGATGAATTCTTCGCCGTCTTCAAAAAACGAAAGCTTCGCCTGCCCGCTTTTAAAAATAAAAACTTTAGGCGCCTCACTATAAAAAACATAGCCTTTTTTGATGACTTGGTGCTCGAACATTGCAAGCTCCTCGTCGCTAAGCGTGGCGATAGCCTCGGTTTGCAGTAGTCCCAGCCGCGATTTTTCCATATAACCTCCAAAAGCTAAGAATTATACAATGAAATATTTAGACGAAGATAAAGCTGCACGGATTAAATTTACCATCCGCGCTATGGCTGGGCATCTAGGCCGCCGAAGCTAATAAATTTTATAGCTTTTAAAATTCTAAATTTTACCCGCGCTTTGCATCGCGTAAAATTTCAAAAATTTATTGAAGCTTTACACGGCAATATTATAGCCAAAACCCGCGGCGCGAATTTAAAATTCTGTCTCTAAATAAAAATTCATATCATTTTATTGAAATTTTATTTAGCAAAGATATAATAATGCATATTAAAAATAAGCGGTATTTTACTCGCGGCAATACCGCAATAGAGGGAGCTTCATGCAAAAGTTAAATTTTAAAGATAACGTCTCCGAGACGCTACTAATCAACGTCTATATGCGCCATTTGGATTTCAAAGACGCGGATCCGATCCTAAACGATCCCTTTTCAAGCGCCGTCGTAGAGCAGATCGATTATGATTTTGCAAAATTCGACGACGCATGCCTTAGCAAGACGGGCACGGTGATCCGCGCGAAATTTTTCGACGACGAGACGCTGCGGCTCGCGGCGGAGCTTGATCGCCCTATCATCGTGCAGCTCGGTGCCGGGCTCGACACCCGCCCGCTTAGGCTCCAGCACGCCCTGCCGAACGCTCTATTTTACGACCTCGATCTGCCCGATGTCATCGCCATACGCGACGCACTGCTACTCAAGGCGGAGAACAACTTCAGCCTGCCCTACTCGATGCTAGATCCCTCGTGGATGAACGAGCTAGTCGCAAAGCACGGCAGCACGGGCTATATATTCATCTTAGAGGGCGTGAGTATGTATTTTGAAAAGGAGGAATTTAAAAAATTTTTTATCGCGCTTTCGCAAAAATTTAGCGGCTACGTATTGAGCGACTTTATGAGCGAGTTTTCGGTAAGAAAATTCGACTCCAAACGCCACGATGCGATGCGGCACATGCAAAACGCGCCCTTTAAAATGGGCATTAGCGGCGGCGTAGAGGTGCAGAGCTGGGAGCCTGCGCGTATCCGCTTCATAAAAGAAGCTGCAATGCTGAAAATGTATAAAAGCCGCTGGAGCCTCAAAGGGCGCCTATTCAGCCTGATCCCCGCCTTTTGTAACGCTTGCAAGATGTTTGTTTTCAAAATCGAAGGCGGTGATGAATAGGCTTAAAAATTTCAGTTGATTGCTTTGCAAATTTCGACAGCTAAGGCGCGAATTCTAAGCTGCTTGTCTGGCAAGCTGGCATGCAGAGCAAACAGCACATACCGCTTTGCTTAATGCTTGAGTAAAATTATAAAAACGCTTTAAAATTTTGCTTAAATTTACCTCGATTTATAGGAATTTAAGAGTTTTTAAAATATATTTTCGCATCTTAAATTCACGGAAAAGATCATGCAAAATTTTCTCGACAAACTCACCGCCACAATTGACGCAATCAACTCCTTTTTGTGGGGTCCGTACTTTCTAATCGCCCTACTTTGCGGCACCGGCGCGTATTTTACGGCGCGCTTGCATCTGGTGCAAATTTTTAAATTTAGAATGGGCGCGCGCAAGCTTTTCGGCAACTTCTCCCTGCACGGCGAGGCTGCGGGCAAAAGCGGCATGAGCTCGTTCCAAGCCGTCGCCACGGCGATCGCGGCGCAAGTCGGCACGGGCAACCTGGTAGGCGCTAGCACTGCGTTAGTAATGGGCGGACCGGGCGCGATATTTTGGATGTGGTGCGCGGCGTTTTTGGGCATGGCGACGAATTTTGCCGAAATCTGCCTGGCTCAAATTTACCGCACCAAGGATGACAGCGGACATATGATCGGAGGGCCCGCGTTTTATATCAGTCGCGGACTCAAAAGCCCCCTTGCCAAGCCTTTAGCGGCGTTTTTTGCTCTAGCCATCATCTTTGCTTTGGGCTTCATGGGCAATATGGTGCAGGCAAACTCCATCTCAGACGGCTTTAGCAGTGCATTTGGAATCCCGAAGTGGGTGAGCGGCGCGGCCTTAGCGCTCATCTGCTGCGTCATCTTTTTCGGCGGCGTCAAAGCGATCGCGCGCGTAGCCGAAAAGGTCGTGCCTATAATGGCGATCTGCTACGTGCTGGTGGGTCTCGTCATCATCGGCTCAAATTTCGATAAAATTCCATCCGTCATCGCGCTGATATTCAAAGCTGCGTTCGATCCATCCGCTGCCTGGGGCGGCGCTACGGGCGCTACGATCGCCACTGCGATGAGATACGGCATCGCGCGCGGGCTCTTTTCAAACGAAGCGGGCATGGGCTCGACGCCGCACGCACACGCCGCAGCGAACGTCAAACACCCCGTAGATCAAGCCGTGCTCGGCATAATGGGCGTTTTCGTCGATACCTTTATCGTGCTTAACATCACCGTTTTTGTGGTGCTCAGCACCGACGTAGTCGCCTTCGAAAACGGCAAGGCGGTATTTTCGGGCATCTCGCTGGTGCAGGAAGCCTTCGGGTCGCAAATTTTGGGTCGCAGCGGCGGATACG
>CAJPSJ010000008.1 GCA_905373295.1 uncultured Campylobacter sp.
GGGTAGAATTAGCCAAATTTTACCCGGAAAGGATACTAAATGAAAAAATTGCTATTTGCGTTGGCGCTCGCCGCTTGCTTTGCGTTCGGCGCGCCTGATCTTGCGACTGCGGAAAAAGAGTGCGATGGCGGGAATATGAAGTCTTGCACTCAAGCGGGAGCATTACATATTATTAAGAACGACAATCCCGACAAAGGAGTTAAAATGCTTAAAGAAACTTGCGATAAAGGAAATATGGATAGTTGTTGGATTTTAGGAGATGAGTACACAGGAAACGGACTTTTAGAAAAAGATATAGAAAAAGCAAAATTTTATCTTGAGAAAGCTTGCGACGGTGGATATTATATGGGCTGCATGAGTTTAGCCGCTTATATATATGGCACAGATGATATGGAAAAAGCGGCGATTTATTACAGAAAGAGTTGCGATTTAGGAAATTCTTTGGGTAGCGAAAATGCCTTGGGTAGCTTCGACTCTTGCTATAAATTTGCCATTTATAGTCAGCTTGCTATGAACGATACAAAAAAAGCGGCACAATATTATAAAAAAGCTTGCGATTTAGGCAAAAATAAAAATTCTCTTTTTATGAATCTGCCCGAGTTTAAAGAAACTTGGCAAAAATCCTGCGATATGTATGAGCTACTAAAATAGCGCGCCGAGTTACAACCGGTACAATATATGTCGGCCGCGCCTTAAAATTCGGCTGCATATAAACGCGTCTAAATTTAAAACGCAAGCAAATTTAAAGCGACGATAAAATTTTAAATTAATCGGGCGATATGCGGCAGAATTTAACGTAAATTTACACGGATCCTGCATAGATTTTAGCGCAAGCAAAGCGCTAAAATAAAGAGGCGAATTTGTCATAAGCAAATGCGTGCTAAAAGCATAGATTGGTACGCAGCAAAATTTTAAGTTAGAATTTATGAAATCTTATGCGCTTCGCCTCTGCACGGATCGGACGAAAGTAGAATTGCAAGATCGGAATTCACGCAGTCTCAAATATAAAGCTTCGCGTTAATTTTTTGATGTGGAATTTAGAATTTTAAAATTTCTAAAGCTTTGAATTTGGCGCTGAGCCTTAAAATATCGTAGCGATAGAATTTTAAAATTTGCCACCGCATCGCTTTAAAAATCTTGCTTGAAAATTTTAATTACGCAGCGTAAAATTTTTCATTTCTTCCGCGACGCTGCGTTTTTCTATAAAAATTTTGCTCTTTTGCTCTGGTGCTGTGTTTTCGTCGTAGGATTTCGCGACTTTTTACGGCGCATAATTTTTAGCGCGAAGTTCCTCATTATTTTTGCTTGTTAAAATTTAAGTGGTAAATCCCACGATGTAAACGCAGGGCATAAAGGCTCTTGTCGCTCCACGCCACTTTGAATCAAAATGAGATCAATTCTACGTGGCGCAAAAGGCGTCCGATTAGGCCTTGGGGCGTCCTTGCATACTGCGCAAAAGTGCGATCTCCTCCGCCCAGAGGCTATCGTCGATCGTTTCTAAAATCAGCGGGATCTCGTCAATATTTGGGTCGTTCATGATGTTTTCAAATGCCGCTAGCCCCAAAAATCCGCGCCCGAGGCTCTCGTGTCGATCTTTGCGCACGCCAAGCTCGTTTTTCGTGTCGTTTAGGTGCATGCCGCTTAAAAATTTATAGCCGATCGCGCGGTCAAACTCGCTCATCGTGCGCTCATAGGACTGCTGGCTGCGCAGGTCGTATCCTGCGGCGAACGCGTGACAGGTATCGATGCAGACGCCGATGCGATCTTTGTTTGAAATTTTGTCGATCACGTAAGCGAGCTGAGCGAAATCATAGCCGAGATTGGAGCCCTGCCCGGCGGTGTTTTCGAGCACGAGTTTGACGCCTGCGGTGTTTGCGATGGCGAAATTTAGCGACCCTGCGATATTATCCAGGCACTCTTGAGCTGAAATTTCATTTAGATGCGAGCCTGGATGAAAGTTCAAAAGTTTAAGCCCGAGCGCCTCGCAGCGGCGGATCTCGTCCACGAAAGCGTTTAGGGACCTCTTGCGCTCCGCCTCGCGCGGATGGCCCAAATTTATGAGGTAGCTGTCGTGCACCAAGACATGCTCCGCGCTGATGCCGCTTTGTTTCAGCGCGTCTTTAAATGCGGCGATCTCCTCCGCGCTAAGCTGCGGCGCGTCCCATCTGCGCTGATTTTTGACGAACATCGCAAACGCATCCGCCCCGATCTTTGCGGCGTTTAACGGCGCGTTGGAAACCCCGCCGCTAGCGCTCACGTGCGCTCCGATCCGTTTCATTTTACCTCCTAAATTTTATTTTACGCCGCGTGCGGCAAATTTCATCAACCCGAGCCGCACGCGAATTTTATAATTTTAAATGCGCGCTTTTTCTTTCGCACATACGCGCTGTTTGGTAAATTTCGCCGCAAAGAGCCGGTGCAGAGCGTCAATAAAACCGCGCCGTTTGCAAAGCTTAGGCGGCTACCCCGCCGAGTAATGGAATTTTGACCGCTCGCGTCGTATTTTGTACGGCTGCTAGAGCGCATTATTCTCGCGCGTTTATAAACGTGCGCTGCGCGAAATTTTACTCGTTCGCGATTTGCTCGCGCCGCCTGTGGAATAGCGTTTCGCGCGCTACAAACACCCGCCGCGCAAAATTTTACTGCAGCTCGCGGATTTTGATCTTCACGCCGCGTTTTGCGTCGGCGAAGCTTATGGATCTTCCGCCGCCGTCCTTGTCGCGGCAAACCTTATAATCGATAGAGCCAGCTTGCAGGCTTTGCGCGAGGCAACGGCGCTCGCTCGCGTCGCTGCCACCAAAGATCGGTTTGCCGTCTAGGATTTCGCTCAGAAGCCCGCGGTAGTGCTCGGTGCCGAAGAATTTTTTATTGAAAACGAGCTCGTCGTCGCACGCGCCGTTCATGCAAATTTTATCGCCTTTTAAAACCAGGCTCAGCACGCTGATGCCGCTTGCGTAAATTTGAACCTCGGTTTGATTTTTAAATTTGCGCATAAAGCCCGCGTCGCTGGTGCGAGTAAGCGGCGAAATGACGGTGAAATTTACAGCTTGCGTAGAAGCGGGCTTGAGCGCGGTGGTAGCGCAGCCTGCGAGCAGAAGCGAAAGTGCAAGTGGCGCCAGAAAAGAGCATTTCATAAATAATCCTTAATTTAAGTTGGGTTTAAGTGCGTCTTGAGTAGAATACCGCCTCTAATCTTAATACCAGATTAAGTGGCCCCTTCGTCTAACGGTTAGGACATCGCCCTTTCACGGCGGTAAAACGAGTTCGAATCTCGTAGGGGTCGCCACTTCTAGTTTTAAAATTTTTTGACGCAGATCTTAGCTTTTGTAAAATTCTGAAATTTTATCTAACTACTAAATTCTGAAATTATGCGCTTTTGCTGTTTCCTGCGCTACAAAATTCCAAGACTGCAATAAAAATTCTACCTGATAATTTTAAAATTTATCCCCGCCGAATTTACGTAATAAATTTTATGCGGACATATGGAACTTAATGAAATAAAACTCGCAAATTTAGCTCTTTCTAAAAAAAATTCGCTAAATTTATTGAATGCAAAATTTTAAAGAATATGTAAATGAAATTCTAAAAAATCATCCTGGCGAGCGCGTCACGAGCTTTAGTTTCGAGGGTGAGAAATACTGGCTAAAGCAGCCGGAACTGCGCATCCGCGGTGGATTGCTTACGAAAATATTTAAAGCAAATCCGAAAGCCGCTTTCGATTACGAAGCGCTAAAATGCGAGAGCCTGTACGCAGCCGGCGCGCCTGTGCCGCAGCCGGTGCTGCGAGACGAGAACTTTTTCGTACTCAAAGACGGCGGTACGCCGGTGGACGAGGTGCTAAAAAGCTCGGATGAGGCATCTTGTGTGGCGCTTATTGAGGGCTATGCTGCGGCGTTAGCACAGCTGCATTCGCGCGGCTTCATACACGGCAGACCCGCTCTGCGCGACGTTTTAGTAAAAAACGGCGAGATGAAATTTATAGATTTTGAAAATCGCGGCGAGCGCGGTAATCTGCAAAAAGCCAAAATGCGAGATTTTTTGCTGTTTGTCTATGATCTTTGTCGCGAAGGGCTGAGCGAAGGCTTGGTGCGCGCAGGCATTCGCACCTACGCCTCAAGCGGCGAGCAGGGCGTAGTGCAAAGTGCGTGGGCTACGGTACTTGCGCTGCGTCCGATATATTTTATCGCTAGGCTCTTGCCGCAAAAATTTAAAGATCTAAACGCGCTCGTGCGCACGTTTGAGCTCTGCCTAAAAATAATTGAGGAAAACGATGGTCAAACAAAGTAAATTCGCTAAATTTAAACTGGTGATTATACTCGCCTATATGTCCGCTCTGGCGCCCTTGTCTACCGATATGTATCTGCCCGCGCTGGAAAAGGTAAAGGCAAGCTTTGCTACGAGCGAGTTTTACACTCAGCTATCGGTTGCGAGTTTTTTCATCGCTTTTGCGCTAGGACAGCTCGTTTATGGGCCGCTAAGCGATAAATTTGGCCGTAAAAAGCCGTTATACGCGGGCATTTTGCTTTTTATATGTGCGTCGCTTGCTTGCGTGAGCTTTGATAGCGTTTACGCGTTTATATTTTTTAGATTTTTGCAAGCTTTGGGTGGGTGCGCTGGAGTGGTACTTGCGCGAGCCGTAATTAATGATAAATTCGAACTGCACGAGGCTGCGGCGATGTTTGCGCTGATGATGGTCGTAGGCTCGCTAGCGCCGATGCTAGCACCAACTCTAGGTGGATTTGTGCTAGATTTTTTCTCATGGCAAGCGATTTTTGCGATTTTGTTTGCGCTTGGAATTTTGCTTTTTGCATTTATATTTTTCGGACTCGACGAGAGTGCTCAGATAGACAGGACTGCTACACTTAGCGTAAAAGGCGTGCTTGGCGAATACGGCATAATCTTGCGAAATAAAGAATTTATGCGCTATACGCTAGGATTTGCGGTTGCGATGAGCGCACTTTTTGCTTATATCACGGGCTCTAGCTTCATATTTTTGGGCTATTATGGGCTGGGCGAGCATGCCTTTGGCGTAATATTTGGCATCAACGCTCTTGGAATGACCCTTGTTTCGGCACTAAATGCCAAACTCGTGCAAAATCGCGAACCCGCCGCTTTATTAAATTTCGGCCTAATCGCGATGCTTGCGACGAGCCTAATTTTGCTCGCATGCTCTATGCTAGGGCTTCCCTTCATCTGCTTTGAGCTATCGCTTTTCGTGCTGCTCTCATCTCTTGGCTTTGTTGCTCCTAACGCCACGACGCTTGCGATGGCGCTGTATAAGGACGGCAACTCGGGCGCAGCTTCGGCGGTGCTCGGAACTGCGCAATTTGCCATCGCCGGGGCTATTTCGTTTATCGTGGGTGCAGTGGGAGCGAATAAGCCGTTTTTGCTCGCAAGTGTGATGGCGATTTGTGCTCTTTGCGCGAACGCCGTGTATTTTTTATTGCGAGAAAAGAATCAAAAATTTTAATTTTAATATTTTTTAAATTTATCGTTAAGGATTGATTAGCTAAAATTAGCTCTCGTTCTTTCAGTGTAAGAAAGACAATTCGGTAAAAAAGGAAACAAGCCAATGAGCGATATTATCGCATATAAACTTAACGGTGAAATTTATGATACTCAAAGTATCGGCGAGCGCGCTAACGAGGCGCAGCCGATATATTTCGATAACTCCGAGGATGCGCTTAAAATTCTGCGCCACTCCTGTGCGCACCTTTTGGCGCAGGCGGTGCGTGAGCTCTACCCAGGTGCAAAATTTTTCGTGGGACCCGCGATCGAGGATGGGTTTTACTACGACATCCGCGTCAGCAAAGATAACGGCGAGAAGCTCGGCGAAGAGGACTTAAAGACGATCGAAAAAAAGATGCGCGCGCTTGCCGAGGCAAATTTAGAGATTAAAAAGATAGTCTCCACAAAAGAGGCGGTCGCGAAAAAATATGCAAACGACGATCTTAAGCAGGAGGTTTTAAAGCGTATCCCCGAAGGCCCGGTTAGCTTATACGCGCAGGGCGAGTTTGAGGATATCTGCCGCGGTCCGCATGTGCAAAATACGAAATTTTTGAAAAATTTCGCCCTTACGCGCATCGCGGGAGCGTATCTTGGCGGCGACGAGAAGCGCGAGATGCTAACTCGCATCTACGGCGTCGTATTTGCCGATAAAGATAGCCTTAAAAAGCACCTTACGATGCTAGAGGAAGCTAAGAAGCGCGATCATCGAAAGCTAGGAGCCGAGATGAAATTTTTCACCTTCGACGAGCAGATCGGCGCGGGACTTCCGATCTGGCTTCCTGCGGGCACGAGGATGCGTATAAAGCTCGAGGAGCGCCTTTATAGGCAGCTTCGCAAGCGCGGCTACGAGCCGGTGCGCGGTCCTGAAATTTTAAGATCCGACGCGTGGAAGATCAGCGGGCACTACAGCAATTACAAAGAAAATATGTATTTTACGACGATCGAGGAGCAGGAATATGGCATCAAGCCGATGAATTGCGTCGGTCACATCAAGGTTTATCAAAGCGAAATCCGCTCATATCGCGATCTGCCGCTTAAATTTTGCGAGTACGGCGTCGTGCACCGCCACGAAAAAAGCGGCGTCTTGCACGGGCTTTTCCGCGTGCGCGAGTTTACGCAGGACGACGCGCATCTATTTGTGATGCCGAGCCAGATCAAAGAAAACGTCTATGAAATTTTAGATTTCGTGGAGCTTTTGATGAAGGCTTTCGGATTTGAATACGAGCTTGAAATTTCGACCAAACCGCAAAAGGCGGTCGGCGACGACGAGGTTTGGGAGATCGCGACGAAGGCCTTAAAAGACGCGCTTGACGAAAAGGGCTTAAAATATGGCCTAGACGAGGGCGGCGGCGCATTTTACGGGCCTAAGATCGACATTAAAATCACCGACGCGCTCGGACGAAAATGGCAGTGCGGCACGGTTCAGGTCGATTTTAACCTGCCTGCGCGCTTCGAGCTTGGCTACATCGACGAAAATAATGAAAAAAAGCAGCCCGTGATGCTGCATCGCGCGATTTTGGGAAGCTTCGAGCGGTTCGTGGGGATTTTGCTCGAGCACACCGCGGGCGAGCTTCCGTTTTGGATCTGTCCTACGCAGGTATCGATCGTGCCGATCGGTGAGGCGCACGCAAGCTATGCGAAGGAAATTTTAAATTTACTGCGCGAAGCAGATATTGACGGCGAAATTTTAGATAAAAACGAAACGCTAAATAAACGAATCAGAACGGCTGAAAAGCAGAAGGTGCCGCTCATCATCGTCCTAGGCGATAATGAAGTTTCGGCTCGCAGCGTGGCCTTGCGCGATCGCAGGGCGCGCGAACAGCGAAATTTAGGGCTGGATGAGTTTTTAAATTTCGTAAAAGCTAAATTAAACGAGGTGAATTTTTGAGCAGAGAAAAAGAGGTTTTTCTAAACGAGGACATTCCGGCTAGCGAAGTCAGGTGCATAGGCGACAACGGCGAGGTTTACGGCATAATTTCAAAGGCGCAGGCGCTGCAAATCGCCGAGCGAGAGGGTGTGGATCTGGTTTTGATAGCGCCCGATGCAAAGCCGCCCGTTTGCAAGGTCATGAACTACAGTAAATTTCGCTATCAGCAGGAAAAAAAGCTCAAAGAGGCGAAAAAAAAGCAAAAAATCATCGAGATCAAAGAGATCAAGCTGTCCGCCAAAATCGCTCAAAACGACATTAATTACAAAGTAAAGCACGCGAAAGAATTCCTTAGTAGCGGCAAACACGTAAAACTTCGCGTATTTTTAAAAGGGCGCGAGATGTCAAGCCCGGAAATCGGCGTAAATTTGCTCAATAAAATTTGGGACGAATTTTTCGCGGAAGTTGCCGATCGCGATAAAGCGCCTGCGCTGGAGGGTCGCTACGTAAATATGCTGATCACGCCGAAAAAGGCGTAGCGTAAATTTGGCGGTATTTTGCGCCGCGTGCGGCAAAATTTTAAAATTTACGCGCTGTTTTTCCCCGCGGTACAGCGCGTAAATTTAAACTAAATAGCAAAATTTTAAAATTTATACAGGCTAAGTTTATCTCTAAATTTAGTCCTTTAAATTTGTATAAAATTTTTTTGATCAAGTCAAACCGAATCTTAATCGAGCGACAAAATTTAACTTTAAATTTATCTTGCGTTAATTTAAGCTATAAAATTCCTTAAATTCAAATTTTTCAAAGAAACTTTATTATATACTTCCCGTTCACTTTAGAAAAAGGACGACCATGCCAAAGATGAAAAGCGTGCGCGGTGCCGTCAAGCGTTTTAAAGCGGGCAAAAACAAGATCAAAAGAGGCTCGGCGTTTCGCAGCCACATTTTGACGAAGATGTCTCAAAAACGCAAGAGGAATTTGCGCGAGGCCCAATACGTCGATTCTACGAACGTATCTGCGGTTAAAAAAATGCTTTGCAAATAGTGCGAAGTTAGTTTTTGACGAAAGTCATTCAAACTCCCCTAAATTTATGGATTTTAGGGCAAGATCCCAAGAGGGACGCCGATTAAGAAAGGATTAATATGGCAAGAGTAAAAACGGGCATCGTTAGACGCCGCCGTCACAACAAGGTGCTAAAGCTTGCGCGCGGATTTTATAGCGCAAGACGCAAACATTTCAGAAAGGCTAAAGAGCAGCTAGAAAGAAGCCTCGTTTACGCCTTCCGTGACAGACGCGCGAAAAAACGCGATTTCCGCAGACTTTGGATAGTGCGCATCAATGCAGCTTGCAGGCTAAACGACATCAGCTATTCTAAATTTATAAACGGACTTAGAAAAGCAGGCATCGAGCTTGATAGAAAAATTTTAGCAAATATGGCTATGAACGATGCCGAAGCTTTTGCAACCGTCGCAAAGAAGGCAAAAGCGGCATTAAAATAAGCTTTAAAATTTGGCCGTCTTAAGGCGGCTAAATTTTTAAATTTCGATAAAGCTTTTAATTTTAAAAGCGCGCCCGCAAATTTGTCGAAATTTAAGAATTTGGGTAATTTTATTTGAGGCGGTGCAGAATGCTAAAGTCTTTGAAAAAAATCGTATCTCTTGCGCTTATCGGTGCAGCAGGGTTCGGCTATGCGAGCGAGCAGAATTCCTGGGGCTATGCAAACGCGCAAAAATCATCTTCCAACAACACTTCCCGTTCCGACGTAATGAACGCTGCGGACAGCCTGGGCGCGAAATTAAGCAGGCACGATGCGGCTAGCGATAACTTCGCGAGCGACGAGTATGAAAACTCATTTCGTATCAAGCTCGAGTACGCAAGGGGCTTTGCCAAAAAGGGCTCATATTCGGGCAGGCTTAATAATCAGCGCGTTATGATGCCTGCGTTTCGCTGGACGGGCAATAGCGGCGTAAATGCCGAATTTTGGAACGGCATTACCAATATAGGCGGCGCGCTGGTTCCTTATGTGGCTTTCGGTTCATACGAAAAGCGCCCAGGAGGAGATTCTCACTCACAATATTTGGTGCGAAGAGACGAGGATTTGGCTCAAATGCAGCGTAATAAAGCCGCGGGTATCAAAAATCTCGCCTATACTTATACGGGCACTACCGGTCCTATCGGTCCTGACGGTCGCCCTACTGCCATTGGTTCAAGTAGAAATTTAAGCCTAGTATATGCCGATATCGATAATTTTGTAAATTTCTACGGCAGAGAAAACATCGCGGGATACTTCATCGACGAGGTCAATACCGAGGATAACCCTTCCAATATCGCTTATATGGCTAGCATTTATAATTACATTAAATCCAAATATCCGGAGATGCTCGTTTTGGCGAATAACGGCTGGGGGGTACGCGATGCCATAGCCCCTTACGCGGACGTCTGGATGCTGCAAGAGGTGAGCGCGGATGAGTATATAAACCATTACCGCCCTAGAACCTCGGAATTTGAAAAAGACCCCGCAAATTCATCTAAAATTCTGCACGTGATATATAACGCCAGACCCGATCAATACGACGAGATTATAAGGCTGTCGCGCGAGCGCAATGCGGCGAATTTATTCATCACTTCCGATACGAACCGCTATCCTGGCGGATACGACGATCTGCCTACCTATTTTGAAGCGCTGATGCTAGCGATCAATAACTTCACGCCTAAAAACGGCAGCCTGTTTTCGCAGGCCGCAAGAAGCGGCGATCGCATAGGTATCGAGATGCCGCGCTCGAAAGTCGATCTGGATCTTACCAAGCTTGCACGAAATTCTGCTTATAAAAATTTAACCGATACCGACGGGCAGGAGTTTAACGTAAATGTAAGCGCGATAGGAAACTACGGCGGAGATTACAAAGACCGCTCGGGCGGCGTCAAATACGATCACAAGAGCGACGGAATTTTACTCGGAGCCTCCAAGAGAGTAGATGATCTTACGCTGGGCGTGATCTTTGGGTACCAAAAATCGGACGCTTGGTATGAGGGTAAATTCGACGGTGTCAAAGAAAATATCAAATCCTATGAGCTCGGTCTGGCGGGCAGATACGATTTTAGCGAGAACGTGGATTTGGCGGTCAATTTAACCTATTCGACGAACGATCATAAATTTGAAACTAACAACGGATTCGGCGCTATCCACGGCGCGAAATACAAGTCGCAAATTTGGGATCTTAGCACGAGAGCAGGGTATAAATTTTTATTTGAAAACGGCTATATTAAGCCATATTTGGGGCTTGGAGCGATTAGGGTGAATGAGGATGCGATTTCCAGGCTTAAATTTAGCTCCGCTTCAAAAACCGCGCCAAACGGCACCGCGGGAATTTACGCAATCAAAGCTTTTGGCGATCTGCAGATATTCGCAAATGCGGAGTACGAATATCGATTTAGCGGAGATTCGTATCACGCGAGCAGAAAGTATTCGGATAGATACGACGTCGAGGGGCTTGATTATTCTAGCGGCGTATTTAACGGCGCAATCGGGCTGAAATATAAGATCCTTCAAAGCGTCGGGCTCAGCGCATCGTACGAGCTAAGCGAGAGCAAAAATAGCCTCGCTAGAGCCGCTTTTGACGTGGAGTTTTGATTTTAATCGGAGTAGTCCAAGATAGGCAGCTTGAAGCACGATTACAAATTCCTCTTTGCCGCAAAGCGAAAATTTTATGAAATTTGCGGCTAAATTTTAACGGGGCTTTGCCTCGAAATTTTAAAATTTCGGCCGTAATATCTTTACTCGCATAATTTCTACTTTTAAATTCTATTTATGATCGCTTTTGCGCCGCTTCGGATGCGAAGCCACGAGATATAATCGCTGCCGCAGAATTTCGCGCGGACGCTTGAGGATTTTTTAAAATTCTAAAATTTTGCCCGTTTAAAACTTTGCGGATCGCGTTTCATCCATAAGGGATTTTAAAATTCTATGCGCGGCGCAACTGATGATTTTTAAAAGCAGCGGAATTGTAAGAATTCCAAAGAGGCATTCAAATTTTCGAGGCAAAATTTAGATTGATTGGAAGTTACCGAAACTGGGTAAAAGAAGCAAAATTTTGCGGATCGCTCCGCAAAATTTAAAAGAGATTATTTTAGCTTGTCTAGCTCGATGATGTAAGGCACCGAGTTTACTCCCGCACCGAAGTATTTGGCAGCTAGGGCTTTTGCAGCATTTAGCTCGGCAGCGCTTACGTCTTTGGCACCTGCTTTGTTATCTTCGGCGTAGTATTTTCTAAAAACCGCTATCTTTTGCTCGTCAGTTTTAGCATTTTTGATCTCTTTGTAGATGAGCGCGGATTTTGCGTGGCCGTCGTCGCCGTGAACGGAGGTCATGACGATATCGACATTGTTATTTTTTAGTGTTTCTTCGATCCTTGCCATCTCTTTGCGGCAGAATGGACACAAAGCGTCCGTCAGCATCAAAATCGTACGCTTTTTGGGATCGTTTCCTAGTTTGATGATATTGTCTTTACTCTCTGCTTTGAAGACCTTACTTAGCTGTCCTGCGATGCGGTCTTGTTTGATCTGCTCCTTATAGACTACGCGTTTTTTAGGATCGATGATATCGGTAAAGATCAGATCGCCTTGGGTGAAGATGATCTCCTCTTGCGACATATTGCCTTGAGAGATTTTTAAAACGACTGCCTCGACGCCCTTTGGCTCGCTAAGTGGGATGCGCTCGGCGACCTTTATTTCGATGCCTTGAGGCGCGCCGCCGTAGATGGATAGAATTTCGCTGTCGCTTAGAGCCGCGTTTAGGCTCGCTACGAGAGCAACTGAAGTTAAAATAGCTTTTTTCATTTTTTTCCTTTGCAAAAAATTCCGCGCATTGTAGTGCAAAATTTTAAATTTTTACTTTTTCAGATAGCGTTTATTGTCGATCGTAACGATATTTCCCATTTTATCTAGGTATTCGAGATAGCAGATGACGAATTTCCTGCTAAGCCCAAGCTCCTCTTTGGCGTTCGTGACGTTTACGAAGCCATCTTTTTCGATGATTGCGTAGAGGCGCTTGATCGCCAGGGCTAAATTTTCGGCCTCGACGAAGAGATTATGTGCGAGACGGACGACCTTTTTGGCGTATGTTAGCTTCTTTAGCGCGTCATCGCCGCTTTCGCGGTCGATCTCCAGTTCGTCGTAAATGTTATACGGCGCAAGCGGCGCGATACCGCCCTTTTTGATGAGATCAAAAATTTTACTTTCCAGGCTCTGTTTGAGCGCGTCAAAATCCACCCCCGATTTTACGTAAACTCCGCCCTTTTTGGAGACGATGCCGCTCCGCTCAAGCTCGCTAAGCGCGCGCGCGGCAAGCTTCTCGCTGGCCCACGATAGCTTTAGGGCGATCGAGGCGGGCGAAAAGATCGCGTAGTCGTTTTTTGAGACGATAAATTTTATAAGATTTTTTACGTCCTCGATCGCGCTTAGATCGTAAACGCATAAATTTACCTCGTCAAAATACGTCCCTTCTAAGCCGCGCGCGATCTTTACCGCTTCGTCGTACTCCATCCCGAAGCGCTGATACGCCGAAAATAGCCCGAATCCATGCTTGTGAAAGCCGCTTAGAATTTTAAACGCTTCGGTGAAATCTCGCTTCAAAAGCGCGGTTAGAAGTACGGCTTTGCTCTGCTTTTTTAGCGGCTCGACTACGGCGTTTAACACGCGCCCGCCGCCGATTACGCGCGAGTTTGCCAGGCAGACGAAGGGCTCGCCGAATTTCAAAAACATCGTTTTATCAAATTTAAAGCTTACGAGCTTCTCGCCGCTTGGAAGTTCCTTTAAAATGAGAGCTTTTGCCGCGCTTTGCTTGCTTCCGACGCAAAACAATACGTCTTGATTATGCGAAATTTCGCCGCTAAAGGTGCAGTCGGCTTCGTTAAAGCCGCGGAAAAACCCCTTTTTGCTTAGGATTTGCCCCTTTTGCAGCTCGCTCGTTTTGGCGTCCAAGCTCAGCGCGACGCGGTTTGGTGCCTGCGCTAGCGGCGTATCCTCGTCGTGGATCTGCACGCTTTTGACGTTAAAAATTTTACCCAGATCGCAGTTATAAAGCTTCTCGCCCTTTGAAATCGCGCCGTTAATGAGGCTGCCCGTTACGATGGTGCCGAGTCCTTTTAGCGAAAAGACGCGGTCGATGTAGTAGTGCACCACGCCGCCTCCTTGGCGCTGCGCGGGCTTGATATTGAAGAGATAGTTTTTCAGCTCGGCGATGCTTGCGGGGTCTTTTATGCTGATAAAAAAGGTATTTAAAATTTGCAAATTTTTAAATTTGTAGATGTATTCCCTGCACTGCGCCGAGACCTCCGCCTTGCGCGCGTCGTCAGCTAGATCGCACTTGCTGATACACAGGATCACGCTTTTTACCCCAAGCAGCGATAAAATTTGAATATGCTCGCGGCTTTGCGGCATCAGCCCGTCGTCCGCAGCGACTACCAGCATCGCAGCGTCGAAGGCATACGCGCCGCTAATCATCGTCTTTACTAGATTTTCATGCCCCGGTACGTCGATGAAAGCGACGTTGGTATCCCCTGAGCGCAGATGCGAAAAGCTAAGATCGATCGTGATGCCACGTTCTTTTTCGCTCGGCATTCGGTCCCCTTCAAAGCCGTTTAGCGCCTTGATTAACGCGGTTTTTCCGTGATCGATATGGCCTGCGGTGCCGATGATTACGCTATTCATAAATTTCTCCGATCTTTTTTATTAAATCTTGCAAGTCGCTTTTTAAAATCGATCTGAAATCGAGCAAAAATTTATCATCCTCGATCCGCCCGATTATGCCCGCAGCGCGAAATTTTGCCTGCGTGCTTTGCGGGTCTGCGCCGTCAAGTATCGCAAGCGCGACGCTTGGATAAGATGCACTCGGCATCGTACCGCCGCCTACGAAGGTGGTAGTAGGCACGATCTGCGATTTTACGTCGATGCGAGATTGCACTAGCTCCGCTCGCTCACGCAGCTCGTCCAGGCTCAGATGGATCTGATCTATCGTCGTGATGAGGTGAAATTCTTTATTTATATACGCCTTGATCGTCTCGGCAAGCAGGCTTAGCGTGATCTTGTCCACGCGCAGCATTCGCAGTAGCTGGTTTTTGCGCAGGCGCGCGATGAGCTCGCGATCCCCTAGGATGATGCCGCACTGCACGGAGCCGAAGAGCTTATCGCCGCTAAAGCTAAGCAGCCGCACGCCGCTTTTTAAAAGCTCAAAAATGGATGGCTCGCTTTTGCTTAGCCCAAATCCCAGCTCGCTTACGTAGCCGCTTCCAAGATCGTAATAATCGATGATCTCGTTAAAGCTTTCCGCTTTTTTCATGCTAAATTTTGCGGGGTAAATTTTAGAAATTTCGCTCTTGCCGCCCGTGCCGCCTTCATAAAAACGCTCGCTCTTTTCAGACAGCTCGCCGCCATCTAAATTTAGAGCATTCGCAGAGCCTGCCGCTAAGCTTAAACCATTCGGCGCGGAATTCAGAATTTTGCCGTCTGCGTCCGAAGAGCCGCCGCAAAGATCTGCTAAATTTTTAAAGCTTGCCGCTCTAAGCGCTAAAAATTCTCTCTTTGCCTGTGAGGCGCGACGTGCGAGAGCCGCAACCTCCGCAGCGCTTACGCTAGAGCTGAAGCCCGAAATTTTAAAATTTGAGCGGTGCACCTTCATCAGAATCGCAGTGTTTTCATTGATCGCTTCCTCGTAATCTTCCGGCTTGGTTTTATTCGTGGTGCCGATCTCTACGAGCTTTGCGCCAGAGTTTGCCATCACTTCGCTTACCCGAAAGCTCCCGCCGATCTCGACTAGCTCGCCGCGGCTTACCACGACTTCGCGTCCGCGCGCGAAGGTATTTAGCACCAAAAATACCGCTGCAGCGTTGTTATTGACCACGAGCGCGTCCTGCGCGCCGAAGAGCTCGCTGCACAAAAGCGCTATGTAGTCGTATCTGTTGCCGCGCGCGCCCTCGGATAGGTCGTATTCTAAATTTGAATACGAGGTGATGATCTTTTGCGCGCGGGCTAAAATTTCGGCGCTGATGACGCTGCGGCCGAGGTTTGTGTGTAGCACAACGCCGGTTGCGTTGATGAGCGACTTAAGGCTTAGATTTTGAAATTTTTCGTAGCGCGATCTGATGCGTGCGATGATCTCGCTTTCGCTTGCGACCGCGCTTCCTTGCAGCGCCTTTTTGCGCTCCTGTCGGATGAGCTCTTGCGCGATTTTGATGATTTGCGGGCGGAGGCAGTTTTGAAACTCCTGCGCGTTTGCGATTTTGTCGATTTTGGGTAGTTTGATTCGTTGCATTGCGACCCCGATGCCTTAAAATTTAGGCGATTTTAGCAAAATAAGCTTTTGCAAAACTTTATTTTGAAAGATCGCCCCGCGCGCAGAGGCTTTGCTGCGTTTTTAAAATTTTGAGCAAGCCTCTTGCGTAAGCTATAAATTTAATGCGCCGAGTTTTGGCGAACCTTTGCGGAGGTTAAAATTTATATTCTAAGTTTAGTCCTGCGCTAAGTCCTTTTCGCTTGCCAACCATACCTTCAAATTTGGCTGCGGCTTCAAAATTTCCCAGATTTTTTAGCTTCGCTCCGACCTCCGCAATGCCGGTATTACCCTTCATCGAAGGCGAGGCGATGTCCGTGCCGTAGGCTAAATTTAACCCCTTCGCCTCGCCGAGAGATTCTCTTTCATAAGCGAGCCCGCCGAAAAGATCCAGGCTTTGCCCCAGCTCGTAGGAGTACTTAAATCCGAGCTTCGTCCTTAAGGAGTCGCTCTGTTTTAATAGTATGCTTTCGGAATTTACCTCGACCTGCTTTTTGCCTACTCTGGTAAAAAAGAGCTTCGCGTAAAGATCCAAGTCCGAAGCATCGCTTATCTCAAATACTTTGCCAACTCCTGCGTGCGCGCCGTAATAGTTTCTGTTAACGTCGTAGCTTGCTTCCGTGCCGTCCGGTAGTACGGTTTTATGATCCGTCTTGATCCTGCCGAGCTTTGCGGAGGCTTCGACGTAAAAATCGCTAGGCAGATCAAGCTTGCCCAAAACGCCCGCGCCGTAATATCTCATATGGCCGCTTCCTCTGATATCGGATATGTAGTTTCCATTAAACATGCCGCCGTATTCGTTGAACGTATCGTACTTGCCGCCGCCGAATTCCATAAAGAGCGA